>JAGWSF010000110.1 GCA_028876385.1 Acidobacteriota bacterium
AGGGAGCGTGCGGCGATTAGTTGAGCGGTTAGGGGGCTCCGGGGAGGATGCTGTAGTTCCACTCGCCGTGCCAGTCGTGGGGTCGTATGGGCAGGGCGGCGAGCTCGGCGTTGGTGACTTTCTGGCCGAGGGGGTAGCTGCCGGTGTCGAGATCGGCTTGGACTTTCAGGCCGGTCCGGGTGGTGGTGGCGGCGATCAACTCGACGACGACCCGGTAGGTGGTGAGTGGCTTGCCCCGCCAGTTCAAGGTGATGAAGCTGAACAGGCGGTGTTCGATCTTGTTCCACTTGGAGGTGCCCGGGGGCATGTGGCAGACGGTGATGATCAGCCCGATGGTGGCGGCCAGTTTGGACAGTTCGGCCTTCCAGGCTCTCGAGCGGTAGCTGTTGGATCCTCCCGCGTCGGCGGTGATCATGAGCTGGGTGGCCTCGGGGTAGCGGTCGGCTCCCATGCGCTGCCACCATCTGGCGATCGAGGCCACTGCGAAAGCGGGGGTGTCATGGTCGTCGCCGACGTTCACCCATCCCTCGTTGGCGCCGATGTCGAGCACCCCGTAGGGGATGGCCTTGCCCATCTCGGGGTCGGGGAAGTCATGCACCCCCACCCTGGTGGGCTGGCCCTCGGGCTCCCATTCGGCGCCGACGTTGGCGTAATCACCAACGTTCTCCTTCTTTTTGCAGTCGACAGAGATCACCGGCTGGCCGGCATCGAGATGGGCTTGGGCCTGGCTGTTGATGTAGCGGAACTGGCCGTCGCGGTCGGGGTGCTGGCGGCCCTCGGTGACCTTGGCGTTGGCTTGGAGGCTGTAGCCGATGTAGTGCAGCAGTTCCCCGACCAGACTGGCCCCCATTTTGTGGCCCAGGCGGGTCATCTCCTCCGCCAGGCGCCGGGTCGACTTGAGCGTCCAGCGCAAAGGAGACATCGGATCGCCCCGCGACTCGGGCTCCACCAAAGAGTCCAACACCACCAGCGCCTCAGGGTCGACATCCCGGCGCCTCTTGGGACCGGCCCCCGGACGGCGCACCCTGGCCTGAAGTGTCGGCCCTTCGGCCAACTCTTTGGCGCCCGCGATGATGGTGTTGCGGCTCATCTCTGCCGCCGTCGCCACTCGTGCTTGGCCGCCCCGGCCCAACACCGCCGCCATCGCCGCCGCCTGCAAACGCCGCTGCCGTTCGTCCATGAAAGCCGAAGTCAGAGCGAAAAACCGCTGCAGCGCCTCACCACTGACCTCCACGCCACCAGGCTACACCGCGCGACTAATCAACGCACGGACCCTTAGCGAGTCGAACTCGGCGCCCTGCACGGCGTCGGCCAGCCCGACGTCGAGCGACGCGGCTGCGAGGGCGGCCCCGGCCAGGCTTCGGGGGTCGTCCAGAGCCGACTCCGGCTTGGTCGGGACGCGCTCGAAGATGGCCGTACCGACCGCCTCGTAGTAGGCGGCCACCCCGGCCGTTCCGGTGGTCCCCCGCACCGCCGCCGCGACCCGGAGCAGGGCGAGGCCCGCCGAGTGCGACTTCTCGTAGCCGGGAGGGAAGTGGGTGGCGTAGTCCACCCCGGCGTTGACCATCCGCAAGGAGATGAACCGCCACTCGACGGCGTAGGACCGCTGCTCGGCCACCTGTCGCACCCACTTGGAGGTCATCCACGCGAACGGGCAGATGGGGTCGAAATAGAAATCCAGGTCAGTCATGGTCATCCTCCACCTTTTCCCCCAGGCTCCGAAACTACCCTCGGATAACGGTTGGCTCAGAGCGACCGGAGAGCGTCGATCACATCGTCGGGTTCGGCCCGCCTGGTGTAGTCGGAGTCGACGAAACGCCACGTCACCTTGCCGTCGGTGCCGACCACGAAGGTGGCAGGCATGGGCAGCTCGAAGGTGTCGTCCCCGTTGGCTGCGGGCAGGTCGAGACCGAAGCCGGCGTACACCTCACGCAGGTCCTCGGGCAGGCTGAACACCAGGCCGTAGGTGCGGGCCACGATGTTGCCCACGTCGGAGAGCACCGGGAAGGCCAGTTCCAGCTTCTCGGCGGTGGACAGAGAGTGATCCGGGGTCTGGGGTGATACCGCGACCAGACGCCCTCCCGCCTCGGCTATGTCGGCCAGGCGGGTCTGCAAGGCGCGCAGCTGGGTCGAGCAGTAGGGGCACCAGCCGCCACGGTAGAAGCTGAGAACCACCGGGCCCTCGGCCAGAAGCGAGGTGAGAGCGACGCGGCGGCCGGTGGCGTCAGGCAGCGCGAAGTCGGGGGCCAAGGCGCCGACGGCGAGCGAGCGCTGGGCCAGGCCGGAGGACTCCAGGGCGGCGGTGGCTCCGTCCATGACGGCGAGCTGGGCCTCTGGGATGTGGGCCCGGTTGGCCTCGTTCTGTTCCTTCAGAGCCTGGGCGAGAGTGTCGGTCACTGGATGTCCTCCGGGGTCACGGGTAGGCGTTCGAGCAGAATTTAGCGAAGAACAGACAGAACGGTCTGTCTGGTTGAGAGTCACCCTAGCGGATAAGTTTGGAAGGTGACGACCACGGGACCGAGCCCTGCCGAGCGCCTGTTGGATGTGGCCAGCCGGCTGTTCTACGCCGAGGGCATCCACGCCGTGGGCATCGACCGGGTCATCGCGGCGGCGTCGGTGGCCAAGGCCACCCTCTACGCCCACTTCCCGAGCAAAGCCGAACTGGTTGCCGCCTACCTGGCCCGCGAGAGTCGGGAGTGGATCGACGCGGCCGAGCGCCGCCTCACCACCGCCCCGGCCGGATCGGCCGAGGCGGTGCTGGCGCTATTTGATCTGCTCTACGACGACAGCCGGTCGGCCGACTACCGAGGGTGCCCGTTCATCAACGCCGCGGCCGAGTTCCCCGGTCCGGGGCCAGTGGCCACCGAGATCAGCCACCACCGGGAGCGCCTGAGAGCGGTGTTCGCAGAGGCCGGCGGACCGCTACTGGCCTCGCCGGGTCGCCTGGACGCCCTCCTGGCCCTCTACGGGGGGGCCATGTCGGCGGCCCATCTCGACCACGACCCCGAGATCGTCCGTCACGCCGCGGGGGCGGCGGCCCAACTGCTCCGAACGGAACAACCGGCTACGACACGGAGCGCCTGAGCCGACACCTGCGGGACCCGTCCCGGTGGCGCCCGGGATCCTCGTCGCGGCCGGGATCAGACCGGGTGGAGGTCGTAATGGACCGGTCCCGGTCGGCCGCTGCCCTCGTGGATGGTTCCGGCCCGGCCCCATCAGTCACTCGTGTCGGGCGCGAAGCTACGCTCGGCGCCGTTGAGTCGGCGGTCCGGCCCTGGGGACCCGAACTCGGACCGCGTCCTCGCCGAACATCACTGGTCATCACAGTAGGAAGAGCAAAGGTGGCGATTTTCCGGGTGAGCTTTCTTGGTAGGAAGCGGTGGGGCGGAGCGGCCACCGCGGTGGCCCTGCTGGTCGCAGCGGCGGTCTCCGCTCCCGGTGGTGCTCCCGGTGGTGCCCCCGGTGGTGGTCGGGGTGGTGGTCCGGACCTGCCCCACCCGGGCGCAGGACTCTTGCCGGTGACCGCTTCGGCCGCCCTGGCCAGCTACACGCTGAACGGTCCCCGTCCTCAGGTAGGCGGAGTCAACCTGGTTTGGTCCGGGGGCGGCGGCGACGGACTGTGGTCCGACGCCAACAACTGGGTGGGCGGAGTGTCTCCCAGCTCCGGTGACAGCGTGCTGTTTCCCGGGCCCGGTGGCGCCACCGTGACCGACGACATCAACCTCGGGGCAGGGTCGTTAGCCGGGGTCGTCTTCCAAGGCGGTACCTGGGTCGTAGACGGGTCGGCAGCTGATCCCCTCGCTATCGGGGTGTCCTTGACAGCCTCGAGCGGAGCCCAGGTGACGGTCAACGCCCCTGTCACGGGGACCGCCTCGATCTCGCTCGACGCCGACTCCACCAGCAGCCTGACCGTCGCCGGCGGCCTGACCGGGTCCACGGTGGTCATAGACGACGGCGGCAACACCGGTCCGGTGAAGCTGAGCGGTTCTGACAGCCAGACCGAGACCCAGGTGGACGGGGGTTCCGACACCGGCGGCGGACTCGTCGCGGCGTCGCCGTCGGCGGTCGGCTCGGCGGTGGCGGTCAACAGCGCCGGCTGGCTCTACCTCGACGGGGGCGGGTCGTCCCTGACGGTGACGGCACCGCTGACCTTGGCGCAGGCCGGTGCCACCGTGGTGGACCGTTCCAATGACACGTGGGCGGGACCGGTGACACTCAGCGCCTCGGGTCGGGTAGCTGCGGTGAGCAACGACACCTTCGATGTCCAGGGGGTGGTCCGCGGGGCGGGGTCGCTGACGGTGAACGGCGCCGGGAACGGCAGCACCACCAACGACTTCTACGGCACCGTGTACCTACCGGGAGCCAACCAGTACAGCGGGGGCACGTTCCTGCCCACCGGCTATCTCGTCGCCGCCAACGCGACCGCTCTCGGCACTGCGACGGTCCAGAGCGGCCCGGGGGTCACCGGCGGGGGACAGGCCTCGCTGGAGGTGGACTGCAGCTGTACCATCACCAACTCCCTGGTATTGGCCGGCCCCGGCATGGGGAACTTCCCGGGCACGCTGTCGGCGGGCCCCCACGCCGTCACTGCGGTGGTGGCCGGCCCGGTGCAGCTGAGTGCCGGCTTGTCGTCGCCTCCCAATCTGGTGGCGGTGCTCGGCGCCACCTTGGACCTCACCGGCCAGGTGACCTACAGCGGTGGCTCGGGCCTGTCGAGTCCGCTGATCCAGGCGTACGGCAGCGTCGCCGTGTCGGGGGCCAACGCCGCGACCCTGACCGGTGGCATCCAGGTGGACGGCACGGTCCCCCAGACGGCCAACGGGACCCTCACGGCATCGGGCAACTCGGGAGCACTCGGCAGCGGTACCGTCCAGCTGTCCATCGATGGCGCGCTCGACCTGCAAGGGGTGTCGCCGACGGCTCCGATCGACGCCGTCGGCCCCCTCGTGCTGGGCACCTGCCAGGGGACCGCCGGGGAAAGCCTCTACGACCTGAGCGGCGGCGACACCTACGCCGGTCCCATCACAGTGGAACCGTGCGCCGCCCTCGACATCAGCGACGGGGGGGCCCAGCCCTTCGCCGTAACCCAGCCCATCTCCGGAGCGGGCGCCATCAACATCTCCGGGGTGGCCGGCCCCACCTACCTCGACGGCGCCAATACCTACACCGGTCCCACCACGGTGCAGACCGGGACGCTCGGGGGCACCGGGTCGGTATCGGCTACGACCGTCGACTCGGGGGCCACCCTCGCACCCGGCGTCCCTACCGGGACCTTGACGGTGAACGGTTCGCTCACGATGGCCACAGGCTCGACGCTGGCCGTCACCCTCGACTCGACCACATCGGGGGGCTACTCCCAGTTGGCCGTCGACGGTGCGGGCCCGGTGAGCCTCGGTGGTGCCGTCTTGAACATCTCATCGGCGCCAGGATTCACCGGCGTGTACGGCGCCCAGGTCGACCTCGTCGTGAACCACACCGGCAGCCCGGTGGTGGGAGGGTTCGCCGGGTTGGCTCAGGGAGCCGTGGTGACCCTCGGTGGGCAGCAGTGGCTGGTCAGCTACCGCGGCGGATCGAGCGGCCACGACGTGGTCCTGGTCGATACCAGCGGCGCCCCTGTCGCTCCGGCGGCGCCGGCCGGTGCCACCGGATCGGCGTCCGCGGTGTCGCCCGCCGTGGGCGGCCCGCTCACCGTGAGCCTCCCGCCCCTTTCGGCTGAAGCGGTCGGAGGGCTGGGCGCCCTGACGGTCGCCGTCTACGGGAGCGATCCGGTGGCGGCGTCACCGGGCAGTGGCTCACCTGTCTACTTCGATGTGGCCTCCACCCCTGGATCGACTTTCACGTCAGTCCAGGTCACCACCTGCGCCGTTCCCGGGGCCGTCATCTCGTGGTGGGACCCGACCCGCTCGTCCTGGCAGCTGGTGACCCCGGCCCCCGTCGTCTCGGGGGCGTGCGAGACATTCACCTTGAGCGCCGCCTCGTTGCCAGACCTGGCCCAGCTGAACGGGACGATCTTCGCGGCGGTCCCCCGCCCCGGCTACCGCCTGGTGGGCTCAGACGGTGGCCTGTTCAGTTTCGGTGACGCCGGTTTCTTCGGTTCGACGGGTGGTGTCCATTTGGCTGCGCCGATCGTCGGTGCGGCGGCCTCGCCGGATGGGCGGGGTTACTGGCTGGTGGGTTCGGATGGTGGGGTGTTCAGTTTCGGTGACGCCGGTTTCTTCGGTTCGACGGGTGGTGTCCATCTGGCTGCGCCGATCGTGGGTATGGCGGCCTCCCCGGATGGGCGGGGTTACTGGCTGGTGGGTTCGGATGGTGGGGTGTTCAGTTTCGGTGACGCCGGTTTCTTCGGTTCGACGGGTGGTGTCCATCTGGCTGCGCCGATCGTGGG
>JAGWSF010000111.1 GCA_028876385.1 Acidobacteriota bacterium
CGGTGAACGTAGGCGCCACGACCAGACACCTTCCCGCTCGGGTCGACGACGACACCGCCGGCCGGCGTGCGGACCACACGCACCAGCTCACGCTTGGCAAGCCCCTCTCGGCAGGCCACGCACGTGCGCCGCGGTACATGCCGCGGCCGTGGCCCCGCCCCGGCCCGTGGCACGTGCGGTTACTCCTTACGGGCGCCGACCGGCTCGGGCGCGCCCGCCGTTTCGGGCGGCGGGCTCGCGGTGTCGCTCTTGATGTCGATGCGCCAGCCGGTCAGCCGCGCCGCCAGCCGCGCGTTCTGGCCCTCCTTGCCGATGGCGAGAGAGAGCTGGAAGTCGCTGACGATCACCGTCGCCGTGCCGGTCTCCTCGTCCAGGCGCACCTCGCGCACCCGGGCGGGGGCGAGCGCGTTCTGGATCAGCTCGACCGGGTCATCGGAGAACGGCACGACGTCGACCCGCTCGCCGCGCAACTCGTTGGTGACCATGCGCACCCGCGCTCCCCGGGCGCCGACGCAGGCGCCGACCGGGTCCACATTGGGGTCGTTGGACCACACCGCGATCTTGGTGCGGTGACCGGGCTCGCGGGCGGCCGCCTTGATCTCGACCACGCCGCTCGAGATCTCCGGCACCTCGAGCTCGAAGAGCCGTTTGATCAACCCCGGGTGGGTGCGGCTGACCACGATCTGGGGCCCCTTAGAGGTCTTGCGGACCTCCACGATGTAGGCCTTGAGGCGCGACCCGTGGTCGTACTTCTCGTAGGGCACGTGCTCGGCTTGCGGCAGCAGGGCTTCGACCTTGCCCAGGTCGAGGAGGGTGTAGCGGCTGTCGGTCTGTTGGATGATCCCGGTGACGATGTCGCCCTCCCGGCCCGCGTACTCCTCGTACTTGAGGTCCCGCTCGGCCTCGCGGATGCGCTGGGTCATCACCTGCTTGGCCGTCTGGGCGGCGATGCGGCCGAAGTCCTTCGGCGTGACATCCCACTCCCGGATGACGTTGTCGTCGTCGTCGAGCTCCTGGCCGTACACGCGGATCTCGCCGGTGTCGGGGTCGACGGTGACGGTGGCGAAGTCCTCGGCGTCGGGCATCCGCTTGTAGGCCGCCAGCAAGGCGTTGGCCAAGGCGTCCAGAAGGGTGTCGACGCTGATGCCCTTGTCCTTGGCGATCTGCTGGAGGGCGTCGAGGAAGTCGATGCTCGTTTCTTTGATCATTCGGTGTCTCTCTCTCTGGATGCGACCGGTTGTTCGGCCCGTTTCCGGCCGGAGGCGGCGGGTCGCTTGACCGCCCCTGAACCATCCGTTGACTTGCGTTGAGCGGACCCCGGCTTGGGAGCCGGGCCCCATACGAGGACCGTCCGGGCCCGCTCGATCTGGTCGTGGCCTATGGCCACGGTCCGGTCCGCCGAGCCCTCCATCGGGTCGAGGACGATGCCCTCCTCGTCGGCCGCCACCAGCACCCCCTGGTGCCGGCGGGACTCCCCGATGACCACTTTGGTCTTGACCGACACCTCTGAGCCGAGGTAGCGGAGGTAGTGGTCGAGCCGGCTCAGGTTGCGTTCGACCCCGGGGCTCGACACCTCTAGATCGAACTGACCGTCAGGGGTCAGCTCCGGGTGCTCGTCGAGCAGCGGTGAGACCACCTCCCCGGCGGCTTGGGCCAAGGCGTCCAAGTCGACCCCGCCTGGGCGGTCGACCAGGACCCGCAGCCCGTGACGGGAAACTTCGATGTCCCACAGCTCGAGCCCGGCGGAGGAGAGAGCCGGTTCGAGTAGCGCCCGTATGGCGTCCTGTGATCCGGCCAAGTTCTCCTCCCTTCTGATTCGGCGTCGGTCGTCGGGCACGAACAAAAGCGTGGGCACCCTGCTCAACGCAGGAGCGGCCCACGCCAGCTGTCCGCCCGCACCGAGCGGCAGCGAGGAGTATACCGCCGGGCCGGGGACCAACCTCCGCAGCCCGCCAGGGCACCCCCCGGACGGGGCCGCCCGCCCTCGCCAGGCACCCCCCCGGACGGGGCCGGCCGCCCTCGCCAGGCACCACCCGGACGGAACCACAGCCCCGCCGGCGCCGGGGTCAGTAGGCCTTGGCGACCACGGCCATCAGGCCCGGCTCGTCGTCGGCCTCGGCGAGGGTCCCGTCGGGCCGGTGCAGGCATCTGACGCTCAGGCCACTGCCGGCCAGGCGGGTCTCGCCCTCCTCCCCGAGGGCGTCCCACGGCAGCAGGGCGAAGCCGCCCGCCTCGACCGCCTCCACCGCCTCGTCGCCGCCCGACACGCTGAAGGTGCGCTCCTCGCGGGCCTCGAGGGCCTCGGCCAGGAGACCCGACTGGACGGCGTCGAGAGCGGCAACCGACTCGGGGACGGCCCCGGCCAGAGCCACGGTGCGCTTCTCCTGGATGTCCCGCCGTACGAGGGTCACCCGGCCCTCCGCCAGGTCCCGCGGCCCCACCTCGAGCCGTACCGGGACCCCTTTGAGCTCCCACTCGACCGACCGGCGCCCGAACGAAGTGGCGACCCGGTCGTCGAGGCGGACCCTTCTGCCGGCGGCCGTCAGCTCGCTCACCAGCTGTTGGGCCGCCGCTCTTGTGGCCTCCTCGTCGCGGATGAGCACCACCACGACCTCGACGGGCGCCAGCGCCGGAGGAAGGCGCAGGCCGGCGTCATCACCGTGGGCCATGATCAGCGCGCCCACCAGGCGGGTCGAGACGCCCCAGGACGTCTGCCAGGCGTACTCCTGGGTCCCGGCCTCGCTGGTGAACTGGATCCCGAAAGCGCGGGCGAAGTTCTGCCCCAGCTCGTGGCTGGTGCCCATCTGCAGGGCCTTCCCGTCGCCCATCATCCCTTCACAGGTCCAGGTCCGGATGGCCCCGGCGAAACGCTCCCGCCGGGTCTTGTGGCCGAGCAGGATCGGGACCGACAGGACGTCCTGCATCGTCGACTGGTACACCTCGTGCAGGATGCGCAGGGCGTAGAGGCGAGCGTCCTCCTCGGACGCGTGGGCGGTGTGACCCTCCTGCCAGAGGAACTCGCTGGTCCTCAGGAACAAGCGGGGACGCAGCTCCCAGCGGACCACGTTGGCCCACTGGTTGACCAGCATGGGCAGGTCACGGTAACTGTGGACCCACTTGGCGATGAAGCTGTTGATCACCGTCTCGCTCGTCGGGCGGACCACCACGGGCTCGTCGAGCTGCCGCCCTCCCCCATGTGTGACCACCGCCAGCTCCGGGCTGAAACCCTCGACGTGCTCGGCTTCACGGGTCAGGTAGCTCTCGGGGATGAACAGCGGGAAGTAGGCGTTCTCGGCGCCGGCCTCCTTGATCCGCCGGTCGATCTCGGCCTGGATGTGCTCCCAGATGGCGTAACCCCACGGTCGGATGACCATGGTGCCCCGCACCGGTCCATTGTCCGCCAGCTCGGCCTGGGTGATGACGTCCTGGTACCAGCGGGGGAAGTCCTGGCTGCGGGGGGTGACGGGCGAGGCCATAGGCCCTAGAAGTTAAGGGATAGCGCACCGCCACCCGACCCGGGGGCGCGACGGGCTCAGAACCCGAACGCTGTGGCCGGGGCCGGACGGCTGGTGAGCAGCCGGTCGGCGGCCCCCAGCGCCCCTCTCGTCCCCGGCTCGACCAGCCCGGCGCCGGCCAGGAGCGTGGCTGGGTGGCCACCGAGGTACAGCGACCCCAGGGCGGCCACGCCGAGGCGCAGGTCCGCCCCTTCGGCCGGCCGGGCCCTCCGGCACGAGGCCCCTTCGGGGCCAGCCTCGAGGACCCAGCGCCCGACAACGCCGTCGTCGCCGCCGCAGTCGACCGCCGGCGGCTCCACCTCGATCACGATGCGGTCGCTGCTGCGGTAGCCCCGCGGCTCGAATGCCGCCACCATGTCGAGCACCCTCAGGTGGAGCCGGTCCTCGAGGCCGTCGATGCGGAGCTGGCGGGGGTCGGCCAGTCGCCAGCGCAGAGGGTCGTCGACCGGCCGGTGAGGGGCCACGACCCGCTCCACCAGATCGACTTCGAACAAGAACCTCCACAATCCGGCTTCCACCTCGGCGCTCGACCCGCCGAGGTACAGGACCGACAGCTCCTCACCCTCGCCTCCGCTGCGCTCCCGAGCCCGGTACAGGGCGCAGCCGTCCTCGCCGACGGCGAAGAACGGCCGGGAGAATCCGTCCCGGCCGCCGGGGCGGTCGCCGGCCACGAGGTCGGCCCAGCGGGTGGGGTGCATGTCGACCTGCCCGGGCCGGCCCCGGCGTAGCCGGTCGAACAGGCCCGGAAGCACCTCGAGGGCCTCCTCCGGCTCGAGCAGGCGCAGGGGTGGGACCGCGGGCGGACGGGCCATCACGGCGCGCCGCTTGTCGATCGTGGCGGTGACCGCGTCGGTCGCCGACCCGAAGCCGAAACGCCCGTAGATGGTCGACTCCGAGGCGATCAACCCGGCCAGCGGCTCCCCCCGGCGCCGGCAGTCGTCGAGCATGGCCGTCATCATCGCCGTGAGATGACCCCGCCGCCGGTGGGTGGGGTGCACACCGACGGCGCTCACCCCGCCCATCGGCAGGGTCGGGCAGTTCGCCTCGCCCGACGCCGAGGGTACGGTGACGTTCATGCTGTAGATGCAGCTGTTGGCCACGAAACGGTCGTCGTCGACGACCACCCACGCCCGGTCGGATTCGAGCCGGGCTGCGGTGCGGGCGACCCAGGGCTCGTCGACTTCGCCCGCACCGAACGGGTCGAGGAACGGCACCCGGACCGAACGGATGAACGCCGGTATCTCGTCGGGGGCCGGCTGCCGCATCCCCGACCGCCCCATTCCTTCCCTCCCGGCCATGCCCACCAGTCTGACCGGCGGCCGCTCCGGCTTCCCGCGATTTTCCCGGTAGGGGCCTCCGGCGACTAGCCGGAGGCCTGGTCGCCGAGCTGCTTCAGGCGCTTCTCGATCAGCTCCACCCGGGCCTCCGATCGGTTGGCGTCGGCACCCTTGTCATCGAGGAGAGCCCGCCGGTCGGCCTCGGCCTCGGCCGCGGCCGACTCGTCAGCCGCGGCCAGCCGGGCTTCGAAGCCCTCCTTGACCAGCTTCTCGGCCTCGTCGACCAGCGCCGAGACCATCTCGTCCTCGGGGACCACCCGCACGATGCGACCCCGGATGAACAGGTGACCCCGGTGGCGGCCGGCGGCGATTCCGAGATCGGCCGAGCGGGCCTCGCCGGGACCGTTGACCACGCAGCCCATGACGGCCACCTGCAGGGGGATCTCCCTCCCCTCGAGAGCGGCCTGGGCCTCCTGGGCGACCTTGTAGACGTCGATCTCAGCTCGGCCGCAGGCCGGGCAGGCTATGAGATCGACGTTGGTCCGCTCCCGCAAGCCGAGGGCCTCGAGCAGCACCCGGCCCGCCTTGGCCTCCTCCACCGGGTCGGCGGTGAGCGAGTAGCGGATGGTGTCGCCGATGCCCTCGGAGAGCAGCGTGGCGATGCCGGCCGTCCCTTTGATAGTGCCGGCCGGCGGCGGCCCGGCCTCGGTCACGCCGAGGTGGAGCGGATGATCGACGGTCTCCGACAGCTGGCGGTAGGCCTCGATCATGAGCGGGACGTTGGAGGCCTTGACCGAAATCTTGACGTTGTCGAAGTCGACCTCACGAAACAGGCGGAGCTCCTTCTGGGCCGACTCCACCAGGGCTTCGGGCGTGGGGCCCCCGTACTTCTCGTAGAGGTCCTTGTCGAGGCTGCCGGCGTTGACCCCGATACGAACCGGCACCCCCCGGTCGCGACACTCTCGGGCGACCAGCTTGATCTCCTCGGGCTTGCGCAGGTTGCCGGGGTTGAGGCGCAGGCACTGGACCCCCGCCTCGAGCGCGGCCAGCGCCATCTCCACGTGGAAGTGGATGTCGGCGACGATGGGCACCGGGCTGCGGGGCACGATCCGGGCCAGGCCCTCGGCCGCTTCCTTCTCGTTGCAGGTGCAGCGCACGATGTCTGCTCCGGCGGCCTTCAAGGCGTAAATCTGGGCCAGGGTGCCCTCGACGTCGGCCGTCTTGGTGATGGTCATCGACTGGACGGTGATAGGCGAGTCGCCCCCGACGGGGACGGACCCGACCATGATCTTGCGGGTCTGGCGGCGCGGGTAGCGCGATGACACGGTGGGAGGCATCGAGGCTCAGGCTAGTGACCCCCGGGGGCAATGCGGCGCAACAAGGAAGGATTGGCCGCCGTTCTCACGCTGGGCGCCGCTGGTGGGGCACGGCCGTGGGCGCGCCACCGGTGGGCGTGCGGTGGGGGCCGCCCGGTGGGGCGCCGGCCGACGACTAGGACATGGTCCGCAGGTTGATGAGGATCCAGCCGAAGCTGTAGAGGACGAAGACGGTGAGCATGGCGTACATCACCGGCAACAACTTCTGCATGTCCACCCGGTAGGGGCGGCGGATGCTGCGGATCCCTTCGTAGAGGGCGACGACGACCCGGCCCCCGTCGACGGGGAAGAACGGGAGCAGGTTGATGATCCCGATCGAGATGTTGATGAGGGCCAGGATCCACAGCACCGTCGGCAACCCGCTCTGGGAGGCCTGGTTCAGCACGCTCGGCAGGGCGACGACGGTGGTGAGCTGATTCGGGTTGCTCTTGGCGGCTTTCTGGCTGGAGAGCATGTGGAAGTAGGAGCTGACCCCGTGGAAGGTCACGAGATGACCGAGCGCGTCGAAGGTCTGGGCGGCGCCGGCCACGAAGGCTCCCCCCGCCTCGCTCACCGAGGCGGTGAACGAGGAGTGGACGATCCCGCTGGTGGAGAAGCCGATGAAGCCGACGTGGCCGCCGGGCAGCTTCTGGCCGCCGGAGAGGGGGACCGCCGAGTCCTCGGGGATGGGCGTCGGATAGAGGTGCAGCAGCCGGCCGCCCCGCTCCACGGTGAGGTCCAGACGGACGCCGGCCCGCGCCTGGATGTACTTGGCCATGTCCTGGTAGGTGGCGAAGTGGACCCCGTTGATGGCCTCTATCCGGTCCCCTACCTGCAGGCCGGCTTTCTGGGCCGGGCTCTGGCCGCCCTGCAACGCCACGATCGCCTGGATGGGGCTGTCAGCCGGAACCCTGGTCAGGTAGTAGCCTTGGTCCCCGGTCCAGAAGAACATGGAAAAAAGGACGACCAGGGCGATGACGAAGTGCATCGACGAGCCGGCCACGTCGATCAGCAGCCGCCGCCACAGCGGCGCCGCCCGGTAAGTGCGCCCCTCCTCGGCGGGGTCGACCTCCTCCAGGTTGTTCATGCCGACGATGCGGCAATAGCCGCCCAGCGGTATTCCCTTGACCCCGTACTCGGTCTCCCCCCGCCGAATCGACCAGAGACGGGGGCCGAAACCGACGAAGAACTCGGTCACCTTCACCCGGCCGGTCTTGGCCGCGATGTAGTGACCGAACTCGTGGGCCACGATGCAGCCGATCAGGAAGAGGATCAGGAGCACCGGCTCGCCGTATCCGGCCAGGTAGCCGGCGGCGATGACGGCGGCCACGACCACGGCCAGGCGGGCCACCTCGGCCGGTCCCGAGCGGGCCGCCGGTGCGGGCGGGGGGATGTCGGCCAATCCGCCCGGGCCGGGGGGGACGAGGCGGGTCACCGCAGGACGCGGGGCGAGGCGGCCGCGGCCCGGCGGGCCAGTTCCCGGCCGGCGCGATCGGCTTCTAGCACGTCGTCAACGCTAACCGGGGTGAACGGCGAGTAGTCATCGAGGGCCGAGGCGATGATGGCCGGGATGTCCACCCACCGGATGCGGCCGTCCAGGAAGGCGGCGACGGCCTCCTCGTTGGCACCGTTGATCCACGCCGGGGCGGCTCCGCCCAGTCGGCCGGCGCGGTAGGCCAGGTCCAGGCAGGGGAAGGCCTGGCGGTCGGGGGGCTCGAAGGTGAGCGGCCCGACCCGGGTCCAATCGAGCGGTCCGAAAGGCGTCGCCAGGCGGTCGGGGTAGGCCAGGGCGTAGCCGATGGGCAGCCGCATGTCGGGCTCCGAGAGTTGGGCGAGGGTGGCCCCGTCGGAGAATTCGATCATCGAGTGCACGATCGACTGGGGGTGGACCACGACGTCGATGCGGTCGTAGTCCACGCCGAACAGCTCGTGGGCCTCGATCACCTCCAAGCCCTTGTTCATGAGGGTCGAGGAGTCGATCGTGATCTTCGGGCCCATGCTCCAGGTCGGGTGGGCCAGCGCCTCGGCGAGGGTGACCTCTCCGAGGGACTGCAGGGTGCGGCCCCGGAAGGGGCCCCCGCTGGCGGTCAGGATCAGCCGGCGCAACGCCCCGGCGCGCAGAGCGGGCAGCGCCGCCATCTCCTGCTCGGTGGTCGCCGCCCTCAGGCACTGATGGATGGCGCAGTGCTCGGAGTCGACCGGCACGATCTCGGCCCCCGGAGTGGCGCGGGCGACCTGGACCACTGGACCCCCGGCGATGAGCGACTCCTTGTTGGCCAGGGCCAACCGCCGCCCGGCCCGCAGTGCGGCGAGGGTGACGGGCAGGCCGGCGAAGCCGACCACGCCGTTGACCACCACGTCGGCATCCTCGGAGATGGCGACCAGCGCCTCGGGCCCCACGAGCAACTCGGTTCCCGGCGGCAGGCGAGCGGCCAGCTCATCAGCGCGCCCGGCGTCGACCAGAGCGACGCGCTCGGGTCGGAGCAGGGCCGCCTGCTCGGCCAACAACTCCACCGAACGAGCCGCGCCCAGGGCCACCACCCGGTAGGCCTCGGGATCGGCCCGGACGACGTCGATGGCCTGGGTGCCGATGGACCCGGTCGAGCCGACCAGGCTGACGGTGCGCAACGAGCTAGCCGGAAGCGCTCATACGACGTGGGCGAGGGTGGCCACGAAGTAGGCGGCGGGAAGCGCCAAGAGGATGCTGTCGAAGCGGTCCAGCAGGCCGCCGTGACCGCCGAGCACGGTGCCCGAGTCCTTGATGCCGAGGTCACGCTTGAGCATGGACTCGAACAGGTCACCGGCCGGGGCGATGAGCCCGATTACCAGACCGAGCACCAGTCCGTAACGCATGCCCGACCACGGGTGGACCACCTTGCCGACGATGGCGCCGACGATGATGGCCCCCACGAGGCCGCCGACGAACCCCTCGATGGTCTTGTTGGGGCTGATGGCTGCGGCCATGGGGCGACTGCCGATCCACCGCCCGACCACGAAGGCGAAGATGTCGGCCGCGATGGCGACCAGGATGGCCCCGAGGAACAGGCCCTTGCCGCTGTGGGCCTGGAGCAGGACGGCCGAGAAGGAACCCATGACCGACACCCACACGAACACCATGACGGTGACGGCGGCGTTGGCCAGGGGCCGGGCCTCGACCACCCCGAGCACATACCAGAGCATGGTCCCGGCGAAGAGCAGAACCGTGACTATGGGTATGGCACCGATTCCCTTCCAATAGGCCCCGAGCACGCAACCGACGGTGGCCACCAGCCCCAGCAGCGTGGCCGGCCGGAAGCCGGGAGCCCGGGTCATGTTGTAGGCCTCGGCGGCGGCCGCCACGACCACCACCGCGGAGAGCAGGACCAGGGCCTTGGCCCCGATGGCGTAGGCGATGAACAGCACGACCACGAGGCCGACGCCGACCACTACACGATTGCCCACCTCGCCCCCGCCACCGCCGCCGGTCGGCGGCCGCCGAGGAGGTCCGGCTCCGGGTCGGTCCGGGCCGACCCGCCGGCTGGGGTCACGGGTGGCCGTCGAGGTGCTGACCCGGCGGGTGGCCGACGCGCCGACGGCGGCCGCCGCCGGAGCCGGCTCGGCCCAGTCGCCGAAACCACCCTCGGAGGGGCCGTTGTAGGCGCCCCCACCGACGAACCCGCCGGCCGACCCGGCACCCGAACCGGCCGCGGAGGCGGCGGCAGCACCGGCGGAGGCACCCGCCGCCGATGCCGTGGCGGCCGACCCGGCCGCACCGGCCGTACCGGCGGCGCCGGCCGCCCCGAAGGCGGCACGTGCCGACCGGCGTCCGCCTGAGGCTTCGGCCGGCCCTGATCGGCCGCGGTCCCAGCGACGTCCGCGCCGGGCGGCGCGCGACGCGCCGGTGTCCGGGGTGTCCCACTCGTCGTCGGGTTCGTGGTCGTCGGGTATCTCCACCACGGTCAGGTCCACGACGGGGTTGGCTCCCGTCCGGTTGGTCACCCGCTCGAAATCGTCATCGAAGGAATACAGATCGGAATGCTCAGTGCGGTTCTGGTCGAGCGCCCCAACGGGGCCCGACTCGGGGACCAGGTCGCCCAGCTCGTCGCCTTCGTCCCAGGCATCGTCGTCGCGCCAGCGCACCCCGCGGGTGCCCAGCGCCCGCCAGGCCGCCAGCTGGTCGGGATCGTCGTCCTCCTCGGCGTCCTCGTCGAAGCGCAGGCGCGGCACCTCACCGGTAGGGGGGTCACTCCAGTGGAGCATCCCCTCGGTTCCCCCGGAGACGGTGATGCCCTCCTCGGGGATGGCTGGCGCCAGTTCGGTCGTGCTGTCGGAGCCGGCGGAGAACCCGCCGGGCACGGCCCACGGCGGGGCGTCGGCTTCCATCTGGTCGTCTCCTCTGGTAGCGGTCTCGGTCTGAGCAGCCCAGTCGCCCGGCGCCCGGGGGCTGGGAGGCGGGGGAAGCGGGGGGTCGCCGGCCAGATGGGGGGCTGGCCCCGACGCCGGTCGGCCGATGTCGGAGGTCGCGGAGCCGCTCGGGCCCCGCTCGGATGCGGGCCACTCCTCGAATCCGGACCCGGGGTGCCCCCGGTCCGGTTGGCCACCTCCCGGAGCGGGCGAACCGCCCGAAGCCGGTCGGTCCGCACCGAGCTCGAACCCCACCGGCTCGGGCGCGTATCCGTATTCGCCGCCGTCGGCCTCTGAACCCCGGGGCGAAGTATCCGCGTAGCCCGCCGGATCGTCGGCCGTATCGGGATACCGCTCGTCGCCGAAGTCCTCGAGGTCGTCTGAGGCGGCCGACCCCGGTTGACCGGCGGTCGAGCCCTGCGGATTGCGGGTAGGCCGACGCCACGTCCCCTGGGCGGGTGTTGCCAGCGGCGGAAGTGACACCGCCTCGGCCGGGTCCACCGAGTCGGGCAGGGGGAACCGGTGGGCCGGCCGCGGCCCGCTGGGCGCCGGCGGCACGTCGCCGAAGCGCAGCTGATCGTCGGGTCGGCGGCCAGCCGCCTCGCCTGCCTCCAAGGCTGCCTGCGCCTCCTCGGCCTTGATGATCCGGACTCCTTCGGCCGGCTGACGTCCGGACCTGTTGCCCGGATTGTCCCGCTCGCTCACGGCGTCCTCCTCAGACAGCTAAGAGCTCTTCCTCTTTGTGCAGCAGCACCCGGTCGATCTCAGCGACGTACTCGTGGGTGACCCGCTCGAGATCCTTCTCGGCCCGCTCGAGCTCGTCGCTGGAGATGTCGCCGTCCTTTTCGAGGGCCTCGAGATCCTTGCGGGCCCCCCGACGGGTATTGCGGACGGCCACCCGGCCCTCCTCCGCCTTGTGGTGGGCCACCTTCACCATCTCGCGGCGTCGCTCCTCGGTGAGAGGAGGGAACGTCAGACGTATGACTACCCCGTCGTTGTTCGGGTTGACACCCAGGTCGGAATTCATGATGGCCTTCTCGATGGCCTTCAACGAACCCTTGTCGTAAGGGGTTATGACCATCAGCTTGGCTTCGGGGACCTGGATACCGGCGAGCTGCTGCAGCGGCACCTCCGAACCGAAGTACTCCACCCGCAGCTTCTCCACCAGCGCCGGAGCGGCCCGGCCGGTCCGGATGGTCGCCATCTCCCCACGGGTGTGCTCGACCGCCCTGGCCATCTTGGCCCGGCAGTCCTCCATCACGGCGTCGGTGAAACTCTCGTCGCTGTCGGCCATCAGTGGATAAGCGTACCGATTTGTTCTCCCTGCAGTGTGCGACGCAGGTTCCCCGGCTCCATGATGGAGAAGACGCGGATGGCGAGATGGTTCTCCCGGCAGAGGGTGATGGCGGTCAAGTCCATGGCCCGCAGGCCCCGGGCGATGACCTCGTCGAAACTGATCTCGGGCAGTAGCCGGGCATCCGGGTTGGTCTTGGGATCGGAGTCATAGACGCCGTCGGCCCCCCCGTGGGTGCCCTTGAAGAACACGTCGGCCTCGATCTCGACGGCCCGCAGCGCCCCCGCCGTGTCGGTGGTGAAGAAGGGGTTACCGGTCCCGGCGGCGAAGACGACCACCCGGCCCTTCTCCAGATGGCGGATGGCCCGCAGCCGTATGTAGGGCTCGGCGATCTGGGACATGCCGATGGCCGTCTGGACCCGGGTCGGCTGGCCCTGGCGCTCCAAGGCGTCCTGGAGGGCCAAGGCGTTGATGACCGTGGCCAGCATGCCCATGTAATCGGCGCTGGCCCGATCCATGCCCGTCGCCATACCGGTGGCTCCCCGCCAGATGTTGCCGCCGCCGACCACGACGGCGACCTGCACACCCAACTCGGAGATGACCTCGGCGATCTCCTTGGCGATGCGCTCGACCACCGAGCCGTCGATGGTCTCGTCGGCGGCGTCACTGGCGAAGGCTTCGCCGGACAGCTTGAGCACCACCCGGCTCCACTCGGTCACGGAACGGCGATTCTACTCGCCGTCCGGGACGGGATGCCCGTCAGGACCCGATGACGGCCTGAGCGAAGCCGATAACGCCCACCCCGCCGAGGAATTGGGTGACGCTGAGCTTGTCGTCCTTGGCATAGGGCTGCTCGAGGAGAACACCCCCGGGCACCCGCTTGTACCAGCCGTTGAGCTTGCCGTCCACGATCTTCTCCACCGCGGCCTCGGGCTTGCCCTCGTTGCGGGTCTGGGCCTCCAGGGTGGAACGCTCCGACTCCACCTCCTCGGCGGGAACCTGGTCCCGGCTGAGCACGCTGGGCCGTCCGAAGGCGACGTGTACGGCCAGGTCGTGGGCCAACTCCGAGGTGCCCCCGTCGAGCAGGACGATCACCCCGTTGACGCCGCGACCGTTCTGCACGTGCAGGTAGGACTCGAGCACCTGGCCGGGACCGGCCGACAGGCGGGCCACCGTGCCGAGCTGGATGTTCTCCTTGAGCGTCACCCGCAGGTCGTCGAGGGCGTCCTTGTGGGACTCGACGGCGCCCTCCCCGTCCGCGGCCACGGCGGCGGCCAGCTTCTCGATCATGGCGACGAACTGCGGCGACTTGGCCACGAAGTCGGTCTCGGACTTGAGCTCGACGAGTGACGCCGCGTCGCCGACGCGTGCCACCGCCACCGCCCCGTCGGCACTCTCCCGGTCGGCCCGCTCGGCGGCCTTCCCGAGACCCCGCTCGCGCAACCACTGGATGGCTGCGTCGAAATCGCCGTCGGTCTCGGTCAACGCCTTCTTCGCGTCCATCATCCCGGCACCCGTGGAGTCCCGGAGGGCCTTCACGTCCTTCGCGGTGAAATCTGCCATTTTGGCCTTCTGCTCCTGAATATCGATTCGATCTGGACTGGAGGGACTTCGACTGCTGCCGAACCAACCGGCTAGCTGTCGGCTCCCTCCCCGGCCTGGCCGGCGTGAGGCTCGACCGGCGCGTCGGCCGGCGAAACGGACGGATCGGACGCTGCGGCGGCGGCTTCAACCAGAGTGTCGGTGGCTCCGGCCGGCGTGGCCACTCCCGACGCCGTCTGCTCGTCACTCGGGGCCCCGTTGGACGCCTCGGGCTGGGGTTCGGGCTCGGGCTGGGGTTCGGGCTGGAGTTCGGGCTCGGGCCCGGTTTCGGGCTCGGTTTGGGCCGCCTCATCGGCCTGCTGGCGGGCGGCCAGCAGGCGGGCCTCTCGCTCAGCCTGGGCGATGGCCGCCTGACGGCGGGCCTGGCGCTGCTGCTCCTCGCGCTCGGCCTCCTCCTCGGGGGTGAGCGGGCGGGGACCCTCGGCCGCCGCGGGCGCCGCGGCACCCGAACGGGCCGCCCGCCTCGACGCGATGAACCGACCCTCCTCCACGGCGTCGGCGATCACCCGGCACATCAGGCTTCCGGCCCGGATGGCGTCGTCGTTGCCCGGGATGACGTACTGGATCAGGTCCGGGTCGCAGTTGGTGTCCACCACGGCCACGATGGGCAGGCCGAGCTTGTTGGCCTCGGTGACGGCGATGTGCTCCTTCTTGGTGTCGATGATGAACACCGCGTCGGGAAGCCGGTTCATGTTGCGGATCCCGCCCAGGTTGCGGTGGAGCTTCTCCAGCTCCCGGCTGAGGATCAGCGCTTCCTTCTTGGGCATGGCCTCGAAGTCACCGGCGGCCCGCATGCGGTCGTACTCCTGCATCTTGCCCACCCGCCCGGCGATCGTGGTGAAGTTGGTGAGCATGCCGCCGAGCCAGCGCTCGTTGATGTACGGCATCCCGCACTTGGTGGCGAAGGTCGAGATGGGATCCTGTGTCTGCTTCTTGGTGCCGACGAACAGGATGGTGCCGCCACCGGCGACGAGATCACGTACGAACGAGTAGGCGCTGTCGATCCGCTCCAGGGTCTGGTTCAGGTCGATGATGTAGATGCCGTTGCGCTCTCCGAAGATGAAGCGACGCATCTTGGGGTTCCAGCGGCGGGTCTGATGCCCGAAGTGAACTCCGGCCTCGAGCAACTGCCTCATGGTAACGACAGCCATGGTTGGGGACTCCTTCCCATCGGTTGGTTGGCACCACCCGACGCGCGTCTCGATGGGAGACGACCGTGGGACCGTCGGGGGGTGGTGAACGGTTGGTTAACTGGGTGTGTTTCTGGGTCTAGCTCTGCGGTTACTGCTCTGCTGCGTGACTCTGTGGTGCTGTGCTGTGCTGTGGTGCTCTGGTCTTTGCGGTGCTCGGGTGCTCGGCCCGCAGCGCAGCGCCATTCGCCGAGCGGGGGCGTCGCCACAGCCTGCGGGACCGGAGAGAGATGCTACCGCAGTCGAACCTCCCGGGGGAATCAGCTCTGGAGGTCGTCGCCCGGAGTGGTGGGGGTGCCGGTTGCCGGGGGCAGGGGTGCCGGTTGGCGGGGGCAGGGGCGCGGGGGCGCGGGGGCAGGGGTGCCGGTTGCCGGGGGCAGGGGCTCGGGGGCGCGGGGGCGCGGAGTCGTGCGTGTCGCAGGGGGCGCTCGTGTCGCTTGGCGACAGGGGCGCCCGGCGATTTCTGTGAACCAAAAGTATCAACGGTGATCGAAAAGTGTTGCTATACAGCTAAATCAGTTCACAACTCGCAACTCGCAACGAGGCGTCATCGGCCCGGCGGGCGACCGGCGGGCGGTCCCTGGGCCGGGTCAGCTCAGCCGGGAGCGAAGCTGCGTGATCGCCCGGGTGTGGATCTGGCACACACGGCTCTCGGTCACCCCGAGGACCTGGCCGATCTGGGCGAGGGTCAGGTTCTCGTAGTAGTAGAGGCTGAGCACGATCTTCTCCCGGTCCCCCAACCGGTTGATGGCTTTGGCCAGGATCTGCTTCATCTCCTCGACCTCGTAAGCCGCCTGAGGGCCGTCTCCGCTGTCAGGGAGCGTGTCCCGGAAGGTGGTCGGCTCGCCCCGCTCTCCCCCACTGCCGCTGTTGATGACCTCGTCGAGGGCCATCAGACCGGTGTAGGAGATCTGGCCGTACATGGCCTGCACCTCGGGAACGCTGATGCCCAACTCGGCCGCCACCTCCGCTTCGGTGGGGGCCCGGCCGAGCGACGCCTCGAGAGTGGCGTGGGCCCGTTCGAGGTCCCGGGCCTTCTGGCGGATGGAGCGAGGCACCCAGTCGATGGACCGGAGTTCATCGATGATGTGACCCTTGATACGGGTGATGGCGTAGGTCTCGAACTTGATGTTGCGCCCGGCATCGAACTTCTCGATGGCGTCGATCAACCCGAACATCCCGTAGCTGACCAGATCAGCCTGCTCGATGGTGTGCGGAAGACCGGCTGACACACGACCGGCCACGAACTTGACCAATGGCGAGTATCGCAGGATCAACTGTTCCCGGACCTGGGGGTCCTTGGTGGACTTGTACTCAGCCCACATGGCATCGCCACCGAGGTCGTCTACGGCTGCCTCCACAACGAGCTCCTAACGCCGTCCGTGGGCCAGCCCGACCAGCCCGTCGTCGAACCGCTGCGGCGTGATCATCGCCGAAAGGCTAGTCCTGATTGACCACTGACCGGCGACGAGGTTGGCAACGGAGGACCAACCAAGGCCGAGACACCCGAAAGACCTACCGGAATGCGTCTTTTGACCGGCCCCATTCACCACCGGCCAGCCCGATGGTCACCGTGGAGGACGTATCCACCATCCCTCGCGCTGGTCGAGACGGCCCGCCTCGACCAGTCGATCGAGGCACCGGGCCGCCGCGGCAGCGTCCATGCCGGTCCGGATGAGGATCTGCTCGGTCGTGACCGGTGTGGACCCGAACGCATCGAGCACCCGGCGACACTGCGGGTCGTCGACGGGGATCGCTGACTCGACGCCCTCGGCGGAGCCCGGCGCCGTCGGGTCGACCCCGCTGGCGACCCGACGTCCCCCTCTCCCTGGACCCCGGGGAGGGCCGCTCGGGGAATCCGAGCGGAACATGCCCAGGGCATCAAGGACATCCCGAGCGTCCCGCACGGGACCCGCTCCGTCGTAGAGCAACTGGTTGGTGCCCTCACTGGCCGCGCTGTGCACCGAACCCGGCACCACCCTGACCTCCACACCGCGCTCCAGGGCCGCCTCAGCGGTGTGCAGGCTCCCGCCTCGCAGACGGGACTCCACGATGACCACTAGAGACACCAACCCGGCTATGACGCGGTTACGGGTCGGGAACCGCCAGGCCTGAGCCGGCCGTCCCGGGGGATTCTCGGATATCACGGCCCCGTGACGGGTCACCTCGGCCCACAGCGAGGCGTGCCGGCGGGGGTAGACGACATCGGGCCCGCTCGCCGCCACCCCTACGGTCGTGGCTGGAGCACCTTGAGCGAGAGCGGCCAAGGCTCCGGCGTGGGCTGCGCCGTCGATACCCAGGGCCAGTCCGCTAAGCACGCATATGCCGGCGGCGGCCAGGTCGTGGCCGAGACGGTAGGCGGTGGCCCGCCCCTCCGGAGTGGCGTTGCGGGTGCCGACCACTGCAACGCAGGTCCGGTCCAGAAACTCGATTGAACCCCGCCAGAACAGCACCCCCGGCGGGCTGGGGTCGTCGACCAGGCGGGCCGGGAAGTCCGGCCCCTGCCACCAGGTGACGCGGCATCCCCGCCCGGCATGAGGGGCCCACCACTCACACGGGTCGACCTGTCGAGCGATCTGCTCCCACGGGCGCAGTGGCCGACCTCGCTCGGCCCCCGGACCCCCGACCCCCGCATCTGCGACCGCCGAACCGGCGCCCCCGGGACCCCCGACCCCCGGGCCGGCCGACCCCAGGTCAGCGTGCAGGAAGGCGCCGGGGCGGTCCAGTCGGGCCGACAGGGCCGGTCGGGCGGAGCGGGCCGGTTGGGCGGAGCGGGCCGACAGGGCGGGGCGGGCCGGTTGGTCGGGGCGGGCCGGTTGGTCGGAGCGGGCCGGTTGGGCCGAGCGGGCTGGTCGGGCCGGACCAGCCTGGCCCCTGTCGGCGGGACGCACGATCCGACCGCGGCTCACCTCGATCCAGGCCTGGCGGGGCGAGAACTGCGACAGGATGGCCTTCAGGGTGGCCGGGCCCATCCCGGGCAGCCCGGCCAGAGCTGCGGCGTAGGCCGCCTGATCTTCGCCGCTCGCGACTCGGTCGATGGCTCGGGGACGCGGCCCGCTCACAGCCCGTAGCCGTGCTCGTCGGCCTCCCAGGAGGGTCCGTCCGCCCCGAAGAGCGGCGCTCTCAGGACCAGCGCCGTGTGGACGTGGTCCAGCCCCACAGGTCCATTCCACCCGGCCAGGTCGGCGACCGTGCGCGCCACTCTGCGCACCCGGTGGAGGCCCCGTCCCGACAACTGCCCCTGCCTCAGGCGGGTCTCGAGGAGCCGGGCCGCGGCCGCCTCGAGAGGGGCGACGGCGTCGAGTTGCGAGGCGGCGATGTCGGCGTTGACGGCTACCCCTCGCTGCTCGGCCAGACCTCGGGCCCGAGCCACCCGGGCGGCCACCACGGCGGTGGGCTCGCCGGGGCCGTCCGGACCGGCCAGGAGGTCACTCACGTCGGGTCGCTGGACGAGTATCCGCAGGTCGAAGCGGTCCAGCAGGGGGCCCGACACCCTCGCCGCGTAGCGGGCCGTGGCCGAGGGCCGGCACCGGCAGGAACCGGGACCGCGCTCGGCACCGCACGGGCACGGGTTCATGGCCGCCACCAGCACCACCCGGGCGGGGAACAGCACGCTGGCCCGGGCCCGACAGACCAACACCTGGCCCTCCTCCAACGGCTGTCGCAGGGTGTCGAGCACGGCGGTCGGGAACTCACCCAGCTCGTCGAGGAACAGGACCCCGTGATGGGCGCAGCTGAGCTCGCCGGGCCTCATCTGGGGCCCACCGCCGCCGATCAACGAAACCGGTGAGGCGCTGTGGTGAGGCGCCCGGAACGGAGGGCGCCGTATGAGCGCGCCGGGCGGTAGGGGCAGGCCGGCGGCACTGTGGATGCGGGTGACCTCGAGCGCCGCCGCGGGGTCGAGCGGGGGCATCACCCCCGGGAGGCGCTCGGCCAGCATGGTCTTTCCCGAACCGGGTGGACCGACCATGAGCAGGTGGTGGCCGCCCGCGGCGGCGACCTCGACGGCCAGCCGCCCGAGGGGCTGGCCCCGCACCTCGGCCAGGTCGGGCACCCGGCCCGGCCCTCCGTCGGCGGGGGGTGGAGGGGGGCGACGCCACTGGCGCCTGCCCCGCAGGCACAGCTCGAGCTCGCCGAGGGTGGCGGCCGAGCGCAACGTCAGGCCGGGCACGAGCGCCGCCTCGCGGGCCGCGGCCGGCGGCAGCACGATGGCCCGCGCCCCCACGGCGTGAACGAGAGCGAGGGTGCCCGGGACGGCCCGCAGGGACCCGTCCAGACCCAGTTCCCCGACGAAGGCCAGGTCCTCCACGGCCGGCGCCGGGAGCTGCTCGTCGGCTACGAGTAGCGCCACGGCTACGGGCAGGTCGAGTCCGGCCCCGCTCTTGCGCACCCCGGTCGGGGCCAGGTTGACCGTGATGCGCTTCTGCGGCCAGCGCAGCCCGCTCGACAGGATGGCCGCCCGCACCCGGTCCCGGGACTCCCGGCACGACGCGTCAGGGAGGCCGACGATGCTGAACGACGGGAGACCCGTCGACACGTGGACCTCCACCGATATGGCCTGCCCCTGGACTCCCACCAGGGTGGCCGACGCCACCATCGCCAGCATCTCGCCGCTCCTCCTTCGATACCCGTGGACACGAAAGGAGCCGTCGAGGCTGCCGAGACCCAGCCGGAGGCTAAGCCCTCGGTGTGACCGTCACGACCTCCCCAGGGCCTGATCGAGGTCCCGCCACAGGTCCTCGACGTCTTCTATCCCGACCGACATCCGGACCAGGGACGGCGGAAGGGCCTGCTCCCCCTGCCATCTGCCCCTGCGCTCGATCAGCGTCTCCACGCCGCCCAGGCTGGTGGCCACCGTCAGGAGGCGCAGCCGGCCGAGGAACTCCTCGGTCTCCGGCGCCCCTCCGGTCGTCTCGAAGCTGACCATGCTCCCGAAGCCGGCCATCTGCCGGCGGGCCACCTCGTGGGAGGGGTCGTCGGGGCGACCCGGGTAGCGAACGGCCGCCACCCGGGAGTGACCGGCCAGGCGCTCGGCCAGGACCGCCGCATTGGCCGCGGCGCGCTCGACGCGAAGAGCCAGGGTCCGCATACCGCGAAGGGCCAACCAGGCCTCCCAGGGCCCGGCTATGGCGCCGTGCAGGGAGCGCCGCCGGGTCAGCTGCTCCAGGACGTCGGGACGCCTCGTCACGGCCGCCCCGAGCACCACGTCGGAGTGCCCGGAGAGGATCTTGGTGGCGCTGTGCACCACCACGTCGGCGCCCAGCTCGAGGGGCTTCTGTAGGAGCGGCGAGGCGAACGTGTTGTCGACCACCACGTCGAGGCCCAACTGGTGGGCTCCCTCGGCGAGAGCAGCCAGATCGGCCACGGCCAGCAACGGGTTGGTCGGCGACTCGAGCCAGAGCAGCCCGCCGCCTCCGAACTGCTCCGAGCGACCCGACGGGCGGCCCGGCGCCTGGCAGAACTCGGCGCAGGCCTGCAGCACCGCCTCCGTGTCGGCGACATCCACAGTCCGAAAACGCAGCCTGCCTCGCTCGGCCACGTCGGCCAGGAATCTGCGGGTTCCGTTGTAGGCGTCGCCCGGGACCACCACCCGGCCGGGGGCCGGCAGCGTTTCGAGTACCGCGGCGATGGCGGCCAGGCCCGAGGCGAAGACCAGGCAGTCGCCCCCTTCGAGGGCCCCGATCACCTCCTCGAGTGCCACCCACGTCGGGTTGCCGTCCCGGCCGTAGACCGGAACGCCCCCCTGGTGGAAGGTGGAGCTCAGCACCACCGGGGGGTTGAGAGGGCCGCCCGGCACACGGTCGGGACGGCCCAGGTGCACCACCTCGGTGGCAGGTGCGAGATCCATCAGAAGGCTCCTTCGATCACGTCGATGCCGCCGGGGCCGACCGATGCCACGTCGAAGCGGATTTCGGGCGGCGGGCCGCTCCGGCGGGGGCGGCCCGGAGAGCGGAGCCATTCGGCGGCCAGCTGACGCAGGCGGACCTGCTTGGCCCGGGTCACCGCCTCGAAGGGCTGCCCGAAGCGGCCCGAGGTGCGGGTCTTGACCTCACAGAACACGAGCACCCCCCGATCCCCTACGACGAGGTCGATCTCGCCTGTAGAACTGCGCCAGTTGCGGGCCAGGACCTCGTAACCGCGCTCGAGGTACCAGCCGGCCACCCGGTCCTCACCGGCGGCGCCCAGGGCCCGGCGACGGACCGAGGGGACGGCGTCGCTCAGTAGGTCTCCTTCTCGGGGAGCTCCTCGATGTTGACGTCTTTGAAGGTGACCACCCTCACCGACGACACGAACCGGGCCGGGCGGTACATGTCCCACACCCACGCGTCGCCGAGCCCGATCTCGAAGTAGGTGCGGTCGCCCTCCCCCTTGGCCTCCATGTGGACCTCGTTGGCCAGGTAGAAACGCCGCTCGGTCTCGACCACGAATTTGAACATGGCCAGCACGGCCCGGTACTCCTGATAGAGCTGTAGCTCGATCTCCGTCTCGTACCGTTCGAGATCCTCGGCGCTCATCGGGACCATGGTAGGCCGCAGAGGGCCGGTAGGCGGTTCAGAGGACTGCCGCCCGGTCCGCGGCCGCCAAGCGGCCGGACCCCGTCGCGCCCCGGGCGGTGGCCGGGGGGCGGCTCAGCGTGTACCCGGCGCTCGCGGTGAGGGCCACGACGATGACCGCCACGCCGGCCCACCACCAGCCGGTACGGCTCGACTGGATCAGGGCCCACACCATGAGCACCCCGGTCCCGGCGACGACCCTCCGGGTGACCGCCGGGCCGGCCTGCACCGCGGCCAGGATCAGCACGGCCACACCGGGAGCGAGGTAGTACGCGAACACCACCGGTTCGAGGAACATCCGCAGCATCAGCACCCCGGCCAGGGCCAGCGTCTGGGTCGCGGCCGGCCGGTGACGCACCACGAGCGCGGCGACCGGCGCGGCGACCACCTCCAGAGCCCGCCCGACAAGGGAGGCGTGGTGGCCGGCCAGGGAGCTGAGGAGCGGGAGGATGAGGGACGAGTGCCCGCTGCCGACGTGCAGCGCTGTAGGGGGGAACAGGAGCGAGCGCGACGCGTCGGACCAGTCGACGGCCAGCGGCACGGCGGCGAGCATCAACGCCGGCCCGGTGGCCTCGAGCAGGACGCGCCGGCGCCGACCGGCGGGGGCGGCGACGATCAGGAACGGCAGGGCCACGATCGACCACTGCTTGGCGCACACCGCCACGGCCAGTAACCACGCCGCGGCGTCCCAGCGCCGGGCGCCGGTGGCGCCGAGCGAGTACAAGAGGAAGGCCAGCGCGAGGAGGTCCTCGGGGTGGCACCAGTACTCGCAGGGGACGACCACGACGGCGGCCACCGTCACCTGCAGCGCCGTCGCGGCCGGGCGCCGCAGAGTAGCGGTGGTGAGGCGCCGCCAGGCGTGCAGCACCGGGATGGCGGCCAGCGTGGCCCACGGGCCGACCACCAGCCAGGCGGTGGGCTTCGGGAGGGTGCGGGGGTAGCCTCCCACCATCTGCCAGTGGTCGTAGAGCCGCACGGCGGGCGCCATCAGCAGGGCGGGCAGGGGCAGCGAGTAGTAGCCGTTGCGGGCCGAGTAGAGATAGCCGAAGGCCCCGTCGGCCACGTAACGAGCCGGTTCGGTGAGGATCCAGATGTCGTTGCTCACGATCCAGCCGTCCTGACCGTGCACCCACGGCATCCACCAGAAGCTGTAGGCCATGACCAGGGCACCGACGGCCGTGCCGATGGCTATCGACCACAGCCAGGCTGCGGCGTTGCTCTCTTGCTGACCGGGGGGGCGGCGGGAAGCCACGCCCTCTTATTCGACCGCTCAGCGGCTCACATGAAGCCCCCGGGCGTAAGCCAGCGGGAGCGTTGCGGCCTACTTACGGACCGGTTGACGCTTCTCTTTGATCTTGGCTGCCTTACCGGTGCGGTCCCGCAGGTAGTACAGCTTGGCCCGGCGGACGTCACCGCGGGTCACCACCTCGATCTTGGCGATCACCGGGGAGTGCACCGGGAAGGTCCGCTCGACGCCTACGCCGAAGCTCAGCTTGCGGACCGTGAAGGTCTCGCGCAGCCCGGAGCCCTGGCGCCGCATGACGGCCCCCTGGAAGATCTGGACCCGCTCGCGGTTGCCCTCGACCACGCGGACGTGGACCTTCAGGGTGTCGCCGGGCGCGAACTCGGGAACGTCATCGCGCAGACTGTCGCGATCTACGAGGTCGGTCGGGTTCATGGGGACGGCTCCTGCAGGTCGGTGAGGCGGGCAGTCAATACTAGTCCGGCGGAACGGCGCTTGGGAACTCGGCCAGCATCGCCTGTTCCTCGGCTGAGACACCACCGCGCCGGTGGATCAGGTCGGGGCGTCGCTCCATGGTACGCCTCAGAGCCTGGGCCCGTCGCCAGCGGGCGACCCGGGCATGATCGCCGCTGCGCAGAACGTCTGGCACCCCCCACCCCCGGAACTCGGCGGGACGGGTGTACTGCGGGTACTCGAGAAGCCCTTCGACGAAGCTCTCGTCGGCCGCCGAATCGTCGTTGCCCATGACCCCGGGGACCAGGCGGGCCACCGCTTCGAGGACGGCCAGGGCCGCCACCTCCCCACCGGCGAGCACGAAGTCGCCGAGGGACAGTTCGTCGTCGACCAGATGGTCGGCCACGCGCTGGTCCACCCCCTCGTAGCGGCCGCAGAGGAGGCTGAAGCCCTCGCCCGCGGCGAGCTGGCCGGCCAGGTCCTGGTCGAACCGGCGGCCGCCGGGGCCGAGCAGGAACAGCGGGCGGGGGGGCGCCTCGCGCTCCACCACGGCGAAGATGGGCTCGGGACGCAGGACCATGCCCGCCCCTCCCCCGAACGGGGCGTCGTCGACCGAGCGGTGCGGGTCGGTGGTACCCGAACGCAGGTCGTGGACGCGGATGTCGATGCGCCCGTCGCGCCGGGCCCGGCCGATGAGGCTGGCGTCGGTCCAGGGCGCCACGAGGTCGGGAAAAATGGTCAGCAGGTCGATTCTCACCCGACGCTCCCCGGTGCGCCGGTCACAGCTCGAGCAGCCCTGGCGGCCCCTCCACCGTCAAGTTCCCCTCGCCGTTGCGCTCGACGAACGTGAGCGGTACGAGCCGGCCGTCTTCGAGGACGAGAAGGTCGCTGGCCGGGTTGGCCTCCACCGACGCCACCCGGCCGACGGGGGTGCCGTCACGATCGAACAGGGTCGCGCCGATCAGCTCGTGCACCCACAGGGCGCCGTCCACCTCGAGCGGAGGGGCCGACAGGACCTGGTCGCGCAACCCGTCGGCGTCCTCCCGGCCGGCGACCTCGTCGAAGGTCACCAGCCAGCGGTCACGGCCCCCTACGGCGCCGTGGCGTGACGCCGAGCGGACCGTCAGGGCCCGGTCGGCGGCGTGGACGACCGCCCCGACTGCAAGTCGCTCGTCCCGGTTGGACCACAGCTCGACGACGAGTTGGCCGCGCAGGCCGTGGGGCCGCACGACGCGCCCGATCTCGAGCACTGAAGGTCAGTCGACTATGTCGACATAGACGTCGATACCGTCGCGGGCGCCGGCGGCGCGAACCACGCTGCGGATCGACTGGGCCACGCGGCCCCGCCGGCCGATGACCTTGCCCATGTCGTCGGGGGCGACATGCAGGGCCAGCTTGATGCCCTGGCGGTTCTCGCTGGTCTCGACCCTTACCGCCGACGGGTCGTCGACCAGGCGGGTGGCGAGGAAGGTGAGGACGGACTTGGCCCGGCCCCCGTCCACCTCATCGTCGCCCCAGTCGTCGACGCCTCCGTCGAGGCTCCCCTCGACGTCGCTCACGAGGCGGTGCCGGACTTGAAGTCGTCCATGGCCCCCGACTGCGACAGGAGGCGAGCCACGGTGTCGGTGGGCTGGGCCCCGTTGCGCAGCCAGCGAACGGCCTTGGCGTTATCGATGATCACCCGGCTTGGTTCGGCCCGGGGCTCGTAGGTCCCGAGAATCTCGATGAAGCGACCGTCGCGAGGCGACCGGCTGTCAGCCGCGACGACCCGGTAGACCGGCTGCTTCTTCTTGCCCATCCGCATCAGGCGGAGTTTGACTGCCATGTCGTTATCTGCTCTTCCTGCCGCCTAGCGGCGCTTCTTCTTCTTTTTGGGATTGGCGCGCTTGCCGCCCGAGGTGGCCCGGCGGGCCGCCCGGCCCATGAGACCGGACATCCCCGCCATCTGGCGCATGTACGACTGCATCTGCTTGAAGCGGTCCAGCAGATTATTGACTTCGTTGACAGTAGTGCCACTGCCCTTGGCGATACGCGAACGGCGGGACCCGTTGATTATGGACGGATCCTTGCGCTCGGCGGGGGTCATCGATCGGATGATGGCCTCGATGGGGCCCATCATCCCGTCGTCAATCTCGGCGTTGCGGAGCTCCTTGGGCAGACCCGGGATCATCCCGACCAGGCCCGACAACGGGCCCATGCGCTTCACCTGCTGCATCTGGTCGAGGAAATCCTCGAGGGTGAACTGGCCCTGCTGGAGGCGGGCCATGGCCTCTTCGGCCTGCTCACGATCGACGTTGGCTTCGGCCTTCTCGATCAGCGTGAGGACGTCACCCATGCCGAGGATCCGGTCGGCCATGCGGTCGGGGTGGAACTGCTCGAAGTCGGCCAGCTTCTCGCCGCTCGACGCGAAGACGATCGGGCGGCCGACGACCTCCTTGACCGACAGAGCGGCCCCGCCGCGGGCGTCACCGTCGATCTTGGTGAGGATCACCCCGTCGAGCTCGAGGGTCCGGTGGAAGGCCTCGGCGGTGGACACGGCGTCCTGGCCGATCATGGCGTCGATGACGAGGAACGTGTAGTGGGGTTGGACCGCCTCGGAGATCCGCCGGACCTCCTCCATCAACTCCTCGTCTATGGCCAGGCGGCCGGCGGTGTCCACGATCAGCACATCCCGGCCCAGCCGGACCGCTTCCTCGAACCCCTTCTTGGCCACCGTGACGGGGTCGGAGGGCTCGCTGAAGACCGGCACACCCACTTGCTCGCCGAGGACGCGGAGCTGTTCGACGGCCGCCGGCCGCTGGAGGTCGGCGGCGACGAGCAGCGGATTGCGCCCCTGGGAGCGCTTGTAGAACCCGGCCAGCTTGGCGGCGGTGGTGGTCTTCCCCGAGCCCTGAAGGCCGGCCAGCAGGATCACCGTGGGGGGCCGCGGCGCGTAGGTCAGCTTCAGGGTTTCGCCCCCGAGGATGCGCTTCATCTCCTCGTGGACGACCTTGACCACCTGCTGGCTGGGGGTCAGGCTCTTGGAGAGGTCGAGGCCGACCAACTCCTCTCGAATCCGCGTGACGAAATCACGAACGACGCGTAGGTTGACGTCGGCCTGCAGCAGGGCCAGACGGATTTCCCGCAGGGCCTCGTCGACGTCCGCTTCACTGAGTCGTCCCCGGCCCCGCAGGCGCGTGAATACGGCGTCGAAGCGATCGGTCAGGGACTCGAACATGGGAGATAACAGCGTAGACGAGGATGAGCCGCCTACCGCCGCGCCGCTGGTCGTGGCGCGGCGCCTGGTGAAGCAATTCGGCGGTTTCCGGGCCGTGGACGGGATCAGCTTCGAGGTTCGCCGGGGCGAGGCCTTCGGCTTCCTCGGTCCCAACGGCGCCGGGAAGAGTTCGACCATGCGGATGATCTCGTGCATGTCGCCCCGCTCGGACGGCGAGTTGACCATCCTCGGTCTGGACCCCGATCGGGCCGGATCGCGGGTCCGCAGCCGCCTGGGGATAGTGCCCCAGGAGGACAACCTCGATCCCGAGCTCACCGTCTGGGAGAACCTCTACGTCTACGGTCGCTACTTCGACATCCCCAAAGCGGCTCTGCGCCGCCGCATCGACTCCCTTCTCGAGTTCGCTCAGCTCCAAGAACGCGCCGGCGACCGGGTGGAGCCCCTCTCGGGGGGGATGAAGCGGCGCCTGACCATCGCCCGGTCCCTGGTCAACGAACCCGACCTGCTGCTGCTCGACGAACCGACGACGGGGCTCGACCCCCAGGCCCGCCACGCCCTGTGGGACCGGCTGTACCGGCTGAAGGCCCAGGGCGTGACCCTGGTGCTCACCACCCACTACATGGATGAGGCCGAGCAGCTCTGCGACCGCCTGGTCGTCATGGACGGCGGTCGTATCGTGGCCACGGGATCGCCCCGGGAGCTCATCGAGGGTCACTCCACCCGGGAGGTGGTCGAGCTGCGCTTTCCACCGGGGTCCAGCGAGTCGATGGCCGAAGCTGTGGGCGATCTCCCCGAACGCCTCGAAGTGCTGCCCGACCGGCTGCTGCTCTACACCGGCGACGGGGACCTCCTCGTCGAGGCCCTCGGCCGGCGACCGGTGCGCCCCTCCAGCGTCCTGGTCCGCCGCTCCACCCTCGAGGACGTGTTCCTGCGTCTCACCGGCCGGCACCTGGTCGACTGAGATGACGAGCCTGCCCGCCCTGCGCACCACGTCGTACTTCGCCCGAGCCTATGCCCGCACGTGGCGGGCGTCGATCATGACCACCTTCGTCAACCCGACCCTGTACCTGCTCGCCATGGGCGTCGGGCTGGGGTCCTTCGTCGACCGCAGCACCAACCGCGCCGCCCTCGGCGGCCTCACCTACCTGCATTTCGTGGCCCCCGCCCTGGCCGCCTCGGCGGCCGCCACGACCGCCGCCAGCGAGGCCATGTTCCCGGTCATGGGAGCCATCAAATGGCAGAGGACCTACCACGCCATGCTCGCCACCCCGCTGCGGGTGGGCGACGTCCTGGCCGGCCACCTCATCTGGATGGGGGTGCGGATCACGACGGCGGTGACCTCATACCTGATCGTCATGGTCGCCTTCGGGGCGGTCTCCTCCCCCGAGGCCATGGCCATAGTCCCCGTCGGGCTGCTGACCGGTGCCGCGTTCGCCGCTCCGCTCACCGCCTTTGCCGCCACCCAGGACCACGACGGCAGCTTCAGCCTGGTGTTCCGCCTCGGAGTGGTCCCGCTCTTTCTCTTCTCGGCCGTCTTCTTCCCGTTGAGCCAGTTGCCGGCCGGCCTGCGGGCCGTGGCCTACCTGACTCCCCTATGGCACGGGGTGGCCCTCTGCCGGGCCCTGGCCACGGGGCGAGCCGCCGCGGCCGAGGTGGGGTGGCACCTGGCCTACCTTTTGTCAGTGTCACTGCTAGGAGTGCTCGCAGCGCGCATCACCTACCGCCGGCGGCTGCTCGTATGACCGCCGCCGGGGACCCGCCGAGCGGGGGCGTGCATCTCGGCTGGAGGGTGATGCCACCCCCGCCGGGTCGGGCCGGGCGGCTGATCGCCCGCAACGCCCGGGCCGCGGCGCACTACTGGTGGGTACCACTGTCGGGGCTGGCCGAGCCGGTCTTCTACCTTTTGTCGATCGGCATCGGTCTCGGCAAGCTGGTCGGCACCGTCGCCGGGCCCGACCATCATCTGTACCCCTACGCCGTCTACGTGGCTCCCGCCCTGCTCGCCGCGTCGGCCATGAACGGCGCCATCTACGAATGCACGTTCAACGTGTACTTCAAGCTGAAGTACGCCCGCATCTACGATGCCGTGCTGGCCACCCCGCTGGGGGCGGGAGACGTGGCCCGGGGTGAGATCGCCACCGCGCTGTTGCGGGGGGGAGCCTACTCGGCGGTGTTCGTCGCCATGATGGCCGGCCTGGGGGACATCGTGTCAGGGTGGGCGGCTCTGGCCCTACCAGTGGCGCTTCTGATCGGTTTCGCCTTCGCCGCGGCGGCCATGGCCGCCACCACCTACATGCGGGGCTGGACCGATTTCGACCTGGTGAACCTGGCCCTGCTGCCCATGTTCCTCTTCTCCACCACCTTCTATCCCCTCGCCACCTACCCCCGGTGGCTGCAGATCGTCGTGGAGTGCACGCCCCTCTACCACGGGGTGGTGCTCGAACGGGCCGCCACCCTCGGGCTGATGGGCCCGGCCCTGCTCGGCCACGTCGCCTACCTGCTCGCCATGGGAACCCTGGGGGTGGCGGTCACCGCCCGCCGTATGAGGCGCCTGCTGCTCAGCTGAGCCGACGTGCCGGGCGGGCGACACCCACTAGTCGTCGAATAGGGCTTCGACGAACTCCTCAGGGTCGAACTCGACCAGGTCCCCGGCGCCCTCGCCCAAACCCACCAACTTGATGGGTATCCCCAGCTCGGACCGGATGGCCACCACGATGCCCCCCTTGGCCGTGCCGTCCAACTTGGTCAGGACCACCCCGGTGACCCCCACCGCAGAGGCGAACTGGCGGGCCTGGACCAGGCCGTTCTGGCCGGTGGTCCCGTCGATGACGAGCAGGACCTCGGTCACCTGCCCCGGGGGCCGGGCGGCCACCCGGCGCACCTTCTTCAACTCCTCCATCAGGTTGGTCTTGGTGTGGAGGCGTCCGGCGGTGTCGGCCATGACCAGATCGGCACCCCGGGCCGCGGCGTGCTGGACCGCGTCGAAGACCACCGCCCCGGGGTCGCCGCCCTCGGCTCCCCGTATCAGCGTGGCGCCGACCCGCTCCGACCACATCTCGAGTTGGTCGGCGGCCGCCGCCCGGAAGGTGTCGCCGGCGGCCATCACCACCTTGTGGCCGGCCATCACCTGGCGCATTCCGAGCTTGCCGATGGTGGTGGTCTTGCCCACCCCGTTGACCCCGACGAACAGCCAGACGGTGGTGCCCTCCTGGGCCATTTGCAGCTCCCGGTCGCCCTGCAGGAGGGTGATCAGTTCGAGCTTCAGGGCCTCGACGAGCTGATCCGAGTTCTGTATCCCCTCGCTCTTGACCCGGCCGCGCAGGTCCTCGAGCATCTGGTTGGTGACGTCGGCCCCCACGTCGGCCAGTATCAGGGCCTCTTCGAGCTCGTCCCAGGTGGACTGGTCGATCCGATCCCGGGACCGGATGGCGGTCATGTAGCCGCCGAACAGCGACCGGGCCCGTCCGAGACGGTCGCGGAACCGGGGTGCGACCAGCTCCTCGCCGACCGCCTCGACGGCCGGCTCGTCGATCTCGACCACCCCGACGGGGCCTTCGGTGACACCCGGTTCGTCCACCACTTCGACGGTGGTGACCGAGGCTTCGGCGGCGGGCGGGGTGGTGGCTTCCCTCGGCGGCCGTTCCTCCACCTCGGTCGGGGTGGCGGGCGCACCGAAGATCGGTGGCCGCCGGCGGCGGGTTAGGACGAGGGTGGCCGAGGCGACGGCCAGCACGGCCAGCGCGATCAGCACTACGAGCAGTATGAGCATGCCTGGCCCACCCTACCTCCACCCCCGAGCGGTAGCCGGCTCCACCCGGCTCACGGTCAACGGAGGGAAGCGGCCACCGCCCCGTCCGGTCTGGGTGGCCCGGTCCTGTCTAGGTGGGCCCGGCCGGACCGGTCTGGCGGCAGGCCCGGTCAGGCCGGTCAGGCTTGGGCGGGGGCCGCCTCGCGCAGGTCCAGCACCGTCGGCTGCTCGTCCTGATCTGCGGCCCGAGCCCCGTGATCGGTCGACCGGGCCACCTTCTCGCTCAGGACCTTCGACGAGCCCCCGGGAGCCATGGTGACCCCGTACAGGCAGTCGGCTGCCTCCATGGTCCGCTTCTGGTGGGAAACGATCAGCAGCTGGGCCTCGTTGCGGAACTCGGCGATGAGGCCGAGGAAGCGGTGCAGGTTCACATCGTCGAGAGCCGCCTCCACCTCGTCCATCATGTAGAACGGCGAGGGTCGGGAGCGGAACACCGAGAACAGGAAGGCCATGGCCACCAGGCTGCGCTCGCCGCCCGACAGCAGCGAGAGCTTCCGCAGGTTCTTGCCCGAGGGGCGCCCCTCGATCTCGATCCCGGTGTCGAGGGGGTGCTCGGGATCGGTGAGCTTCAGGCGCCCTTCCCCTCCGGGAAACAGCGAAGCGAACAGCGTCTCGAAGTTGGCAGCGACGTCGGCGTAGGCCGCGCTGAACATCTCCGCTATCTCCAGATCGACGGCCCGGATCACCTTGGCCAGCTCTCGCCGGGCGCCTCGGACGTCCTCGAGCTGGGCTTCGAGGAACTGGTGGCGTTCCATCAGAGCGGAGTGCTCCTCGAGCGCCAAGGGGTTGATGGGTCCCATGGCCCGCAGCTCGCGCTCGAGGTCGCTACGCCGACTCGACGCCGAGATCCCCGCAGGCAGCTCCGGGCACTCGGCGCCGACGAGGGACGCGGGTTCGCAGTCGAGATCGCGCCGCACGGAGTCCACGATGCCCTCCAGCCGCACCCGGCACTCGGCTTCGTCGAGCTCGACCCGTCCCGCTTTCTGACGGATTTCCGACAGCTGACGCTCGGCCGCGCCGCGCTCCCGGCGCAGCTGCTCGAGCCGGGCGCTGTCGCGCCGGCGCCGCTCGGTGTCCTCCCGTCGGGCCTGGCGCAACCGGGTGAGCGATCCGTCCAGGGCGCCCTGGCGCCTGCCGACCAGCTCCTGGAGCGCCTCTATCACCCCCGCCGCGGCCTCTGCGGCCAGCCGGCGGGCCTCCGCCTGGTCCCTCTCGGCGACGTTGCGACGCAGCCGCTCCTCGACCTCCCGCAGGCGCCGGGTGGTGAGCGAACGGCGCTCCTCCAGTCCCGCCGCCCGTACCTCGAGGTCCTTGCGCTGGGCGGCGACCGCGGCGGCCCGCTCGGACAGGCGGTAGCGGGCCGTGCGTTCGGCGGCAGCCCGTTGGGCCTCGGCGTCGGCCCGACGCTGCAGCTCGGGGAGGAGCGCCTCCAGCTCGCTCTTGCGCCGGGCTTCCCGCTCCCGGCGCTGGACCAGCTCCTCGCGCTGGTTGCGGGCCGCCTCGAGCTCGTGCTGACGTTCGGCACACTCGGCCTCGACGCGGGCCAGCGCGTCAGCCGCGCTGCGCTGCCGTGACCGGTTGGCCTCCACCGCGGCGGTCGCCTCGGCCCGGGCGGTTCCGGCTCGCGACGCCGCATCCTGGGCCTCCCGCAACGCCAGGGCCGCGTCCCGGGCGTCCACGGCGGTGGCCTCGGCGCGGCTGCGGGCCTCCTCGAGGGCCGCCCCGGTCGCCCCCGGACCACCCGCTCCCGTCCGCCACAGACCCTCGGAGAAACGGTCGCCGGCCTCGGTCACGATGACCAGGTCGGGACGCAGCAAGGCGGCGTCGAGCCCTTCCTGCCAGTCCCCCTCGACCACGAAGGCCCGGCTCAGGAGATCGTCGAGCAGCCGGTCCACGGCGGCCAGGCGACCGCGTACGTGGGAGCGCAGGGGTCGGGCGCCCTGCGGCGGCGCCGCACCAGCCGCACCGGCCCCGCCAGCCGATCCGGCCGGCCACAGCGGTGCCGCCGGGGTGTCGGCGGGCCCGGAGGACGGCCGCAGGGGGTCGGGATGGGCGTCATGGGCGTCCGACAGGACCATGACCGCGCCCGGCGACGCCGAGCGGTGCAGCTCGGCGAGGGCTCGGCGAGCCGAGTCCTCACCATCGAGCACGACCGCCGCCAGGACCTCCCCGGCGGCGGCCTCGAAGGCCGGGAGCAGGCCCTCGTCCACTTCCACCAGGTCCAGGAGGATGCCGACGACCCCGCCCGACTCGGCCAGCTTCTCGGCTCCGGCTCTGGCCCGGGCCTGATCCAGGGCCTGGGCCAGGGCCTCGGCTCTCGCCGACCAGCGGTGGTGCTCGGCGTCGGCCTCCCGCCGACGTTCCTCGGCCAGCCGACGCCGCTCGGTGGCGTCGGCCTCGCTCTGGCGGGCCGCCTCGGCCCGGGCGGCCAGGGGCTCGGCGGCGGCCTCGGTCTCGGCCCGCACGGCGACCAGCCGCTCCTGTTCGGCCACCAGCTTGGCGACCCTCTCCTGCAGATCGCCGAGCCGGGTCTCCAGCCGACGCCAGTCAGCCGCGGCGCGCTCCTCGGCCGAGCGCAGCGCCGTCAGCTCGCCGCGCACCTCCGCCGACGGGTCGGTCGGCGTCACCGGTGTCGACCCCCACTCGGACTCGAAGGCCGCCGTCTCCTCGCGCAGCAGGCGCTCGGCCTCGGCCAGGTCGTCGGCCTCGGGCAGCAGCCGGGCCGCCTCCGACTCGGTACCGGCCAGTCGCTCGGTGAGCGTCGCCGCTTCGGCTTCGAGGCTGGAGATGACGTCCTGGTCGGCGGTGGCGCCCAGGGCCCGCTCGATGGACCGGCGTCGTTCGGCGATCACCGCCGCTAGGCCGGCGGCCCGCGCCGTCATGCCCTCGGCCCGGGAGACCAGGTCGCCGAGGTCGGGCCCGGAAGCGGCCAGGGCCTCCTCCATGCGGACCTCGGCCGACGCCACCTCGCGGTCGAGGTCGTCGAGGCTGGCCGCGAGCTGCTCCTCGGCGTCGGCCAGGGCCCGACGTTCGTGCCCTGAGCGGTCCAGCCGCTCCTGCACTGCGACCAGCTCCCGGCCGAGCAGGTGACGGCGCAGAGCGTCCAACTCTTCGACCAGGCCGCTGTGGCGACGGGCGGCGTCCGCCTGCTTCTCGAGCGGCCGCAGCTGGCGTCGCACCTCGCGGAGCAGGTCCTGGAGGCGCACCAGGTTGCCCTCGGTGGCCTCGAGGCGGCGCTCGGCCTTCTCCTTGCGGCGACGGAACTTCAAGATGCCGGCGGCCTCTTCGATCACCAGCCGGCGCTCCTCGGGGCGGGCGTTCAGTATGGCGTCGAGGTTGCCCTGAGAGACGATGACGTGCTGCTGGCGGCCGATACCGGTATCGGAGAGCAGGTCGGAGATGTCGATGAGCCGGCAGGGGACCCGGTTGATGGCGTACTCCGAGTCACCGTTGCGGAACAGGGTCCGGGTGATGGTGACCTCGGAGAACTCGATGGGCAGCAGACCCGCCGAATTGTCAATGGTCAGCGACACCTCGGCCCGGCCGAGGGGGGCCCGCCTCGGGGTCCCGGCGAAGATGACGTCCTCCATCTTGGTGGAACGCACGGTGCGGGCCCCCTGGGCCCCCAGAACCCAGGCCACCGCGTCGACCACGTTGGACTTGCCGCTGCCGTTGGGCCCGACGACGACGGTCACGCCCGGTTCGAACTCGAGGGTCGTGGTGTCCGCGAAGGACTTGAACCCCTTGATGGTGAGGGATTTCAGAAACACGGCAACACGAAACTACTGCTCTCGACGCCCACCCCTACACGCTGCCCGCCGGGCGACCGGAATTGGTGGACCCTCGGTGACCCCGGCGCCATGCGGTGGCCGAGGCGGTGGTCACACCTGACAGCCGGGACAGAAGTACCAGCTTCGACCCCCGGCCCGGACCCGGGTCACCGTGGCGCCGCAGGCGCAGGGTTGACCCTCCCGGGCGTAGACCCGGTGATAAAGCTGGTAACCGCCGATCCGCCCGAACAGATCTCGGTACTGCTCATCGGCGAGGGACGAACCGCGGTGGCGCACCGCCGCCTCCAGCACCGACACCATGGCCCGGTACAGGCGGCCGCTCTCGGTCGCCGACAGCGACGCAGCGGGGCGATCGGGTCGCAGACCGGCCTCGTGGAGGATTTCGTCGGCGTACATGTTGCCGATGCCGGCGATGCGGCTCTGGTCCATGAGCAGAGGCTTGAGCCGGGTGGCCCGCCGCATCAGCTCGCCGATGCGCCGCTCGGCGTCGGGGTCTTCTAGGGGGTCCACCCCGATGTGAGCCAGTTCGGCGATCCGGCCGCCCACCGGCGAGGAAACCCACATCTGGCCGAAGGTCCTCGGGTCGACGAAGCGCAGGTCGGGGCCGCCGGCGAAGGCCAACCTCACCTGGGTGTGCTTGACCAGCGCCTCGTCCGGTTCGGCGCGCAGGAGCTGGCCGCTCATACCCATGTGGGCGACCACCACGTCGCCGTTGTCCAGATCGAGGGTCAGGTACTTGCCCCGCCGCCCGGCCCCGAGGAGGGTCCGGCCCTGGACCCTTCGCACGAAGTCGGCCGGGTCGGGGTGGCGGCGCACCGACCGGTTCCGGTGCACCTCCACCGACGAGATGGTGAGTCCCCGGTAGATCGCCACCAGGTCCCGCCGGATGGTTTCGGCTTCGGCCAGTTCGGGCAACGGGGCTTTCAGGCCGACCTGACGTCGGTGACCCGGGACAGGTGCTCCCAGGCCTCGCGGGCGGCGGCCTGCTCGGCCTGCTTCTTGGACCGACCCCGGCCGAAGCCGCGCGGCTCCCCCTTGAGGAACACGGTGGCGTCGAACTCCTTGGCGTGATCGGGGCCCTGGTCGGTGACGGTGTAGCGGGGCAGCTGGTCGAACAGTCGGGCGCACAGCTCTTGAAGCCGGGTCTTGTAGTCCTGCCCGCCGGGGCCGGCCGCCGCCTCCTCGATGCGGGCCCCGAAGTGGGCCATGACGGCGGCCTCGGCGGCGTCCCATCCCTGGTCGATGTAGCAGGCTCCGATGAGAGCCTCGGTGGCGTCGGCCAGGATGGACGGCTTCTCCCGGCCCCCCGACTGATCCTCGCCCTTGCCCAGCATCAGCGACGGTCCGAGATCGAGCTCGATGGCCACTTCGGAGAGGGTGGCCGAGTTCACCACCGAGGCGCGGACCTTGGTGAGCTCACCTTCGGGGATGTCGCTGTAGGTGCGGAACAGGTGGGTCGTGACGATCAGGCCGAGCACCGAGTCCCCGAGGAACTCCAGGCGTTCGTTGGATTCCCAGCCGGGGTTCTCGGCGCACCACGACCGGTGGCGCAGGGCCTGCAGGAGAAGCTCGTCGCGGCGCACCACCCACCCGAGGCGGTCGGCCAGGGCGAGCCGACCTCGCTGGAGGTCGTCGTGCTCCGGGGTAGCGGCTATCGCTGGTCCCCGGGTGGGGCCTGCAGCTTGGCCATCACGTAGTCGACGGCGTCGCGCACCGTCTTCAGGTCCTCTAGGTCCTCGTCGTCGATCCGGAAACCGACCGTCCGCTCCGACAGGTCCTCCTCGAGGGCCTCGACCAGCTCGATGAGGGCGAGGGAGTCGGCCCCCAGGTCGTCACCGAAGGAAGCGCCTTCGGATATCGACTCGGGTTCGACCTCCAAGATGTCGGACAGATTGTTCCTGATGAGCTCGAAGACCTGCTTGCGGTCCATCGGGCTTCCGGCGACGTGGGTCTCGGCGGGCATCGGGCGGATCCTACTCCCCCGGCTCGGGTCCTTCAGCCGAAGAGGCGACGGCCCGGCGCAGCTGACCGACCAGGTCGTCGGCGACGGCCCGGCGCCCGACCTCGACGGCGTTGACGATGGCCCGGGCCGACGAGGACCCGTGGCTGATGATGCACACGCCGTCCACGCCGAGCAGGACGGCCCCCCCGTAGGTCTCGGGGTCGAGCTCGCCGGCGAGGGGCATCAGGGCCCCGAGCAGGGCGGCCCCCGCCTCGTCGGGAACGCCGGGACCGCCGACCGCCCCGAGGACGGCCTTCATGGCGAACTTCATCGAGCCCTCGAGGGTCTTCAGGACGACGTTGCCGGTGAACCCGTCGGTGACGATCACGTCGGCGGCATCCGACATCACATCGCGACCCTCGACGTTGCCGACGAACTCGACGTCGGGCCCCCCCGCTCCGTCGGCGAGCAGGGCGTGGGTCTCCTTGGCCAAGGGGTTGCCCTTGCCGGGCTCCTCGCCGATGGACAACAACGCCACCCGGGGCCGGGCCAGACCCAGCCTCACCCGGGCGAAGGCCGATCCCATCTGGGCGAACTGGACCAGCCACGCCGGCGAGCATTCGGCGTTGGCGCCGGCATCGAGCAGAACCGTCGGCGACAAGCCGGGGACGGGGATGATGGTGGCGATGGCCGGGCGGGCCACCCCCCGGATGCGGCCCATGCGGAACAGGGCGCTGGCCATGGCCGCACCGGTGTTGCCGGCGCTCACCATGGCCCCGGCCCGACCGTCGCGCACCGCCTCGGCGGCACGCACCAGCGAGGAGTCCTTCTTGGTCCGCACCGCCCGGGCCGGGTCCTCGTTCATCTCGATGGTCTGCGAGGCGGGGATCACTTCCAGACCACAGGTGTCACCCATGCGGGCGGGGTCACCCACGAGCAGCACCGGCGCCCCCGCCTCAGCAGCTAGGAGGGCCCCGGCCACGATCTCGGCCGGAGCCCGGTCGCCGCCCATGGCGTCGACGGCGATCGGCAGCTCCGCCCCCCGAGGCGGCGCCGTGGCGGGTGCGGGCGACCCGTCAGTCAAGGTCAGCCGACGTCGATGGCTTGACGGCCCTTGTACCAACCGCAGTTGGGGCAGACCACGTGAGGCAGCTTGGCGTTGTGGCACTGCGGGCAGATGCTGCGCGCCGGAACGGTCAGCGACCAGGCACTGGCCCGCCGGCTCCGGCTCTTGGCCTTGGAGGTCTTCTTCTTGGGGACGGCCATGGTTGGGGGATCTCCGTAGGATGCGTGGGGCGGCTCCGGTCAAACCGGATCGCTGGTCGGGCGGGGCCGGGCCGGACGCGCGTCAAGGACCAGCCCAGACCAGCCCGGTTATTCTAGGCGGTCGGACGGGGGTCCGCACCAGCGGGGGGGCCGGGCCCCTCCTCGGGCACCCCGGGGGAGAGATCGCGCAACACGTCGAGGCCGGCCCAGCGGGGGTCACCGCCGGCCGGCGGGCAGGTGCAGGGGCCATCGTTGAGGTCGGCACCGCAGGTCGGACACAACCCTGCGCAGCCCTCCCGGCACAAGGGGGCGATGGGCAGTTCGAGCAGGATGGCGTCGCGCACCAGCGGGCGCAGGTCGAGCATTTCACCGGAGAGGGGGTAGGTCTCCTCGTCCTGGTCGGGGGGCTCGCCGGGACTGCGGGGGCGGTACAGCTCGCGTACCTCGCAGCGCAGCACCCCGCCCACCGGCGTCAGGCACCTGCGGCACTCCCCGACCCAAGGCGCGTCGATACCGGCGGCCACCTCTATGCCGCCGTCGACCGAGCACAGCGTGACCTCGGCCTGCACCTCCCGGTCCTCGGGCACTCGACTGTCGGCGACTCGCAGCTCGCCGATGCGCCCCGACCGGTTCTCCTGGCGGCGGTTGCCGAGCGACCGGCGCAGGGTGGTCACCGGCACCAGCCATGGGTTGGTGGTCATACCGGCATCACGCCGGCCCTCCCCCCGCCACCCGGGGGCGGAGGGCCGATCAGGCCAGGTCCTGGTCGAAGAATGCCTCCTCACCGCCCATCGAGTCGAACGGGTCGACCCCGGCCACCCGGCTGTCGGGGCCCTCCACGATGGGCGGCGGGGTGACCGACAGCTTCTCGCGTCCGGCGGCCACCGTCTTTATCGTGCGGTCCAGGACCACTTCGAAGGCGGCCAGCTTCTGGTCGCAATAGTCCTCGGCCTCCATGCGCAGGCGGCGGGCCTCGTCCCGGGCCTCCTCGACCAGGCGTCGGGCCGTGGCGTGCGCCTCCCGGACGATCTCGGTGCGCTGGACCATGCGCTCGGCCTGCAAGCGGGCGGCCTGGACGATGTCGTCGCCCTCGCGCTGCATCTTGGCGAGGAACTCCTCGCGCTCGCGCAGGAGCCAACGGGCCTGGCGAGTCTCCTCCGGGAGGCGCCGGCAGGCGTCTTCGAGGAGGTCGAGGACCTCGTCCTTGTTATCCAGCTTCACCGATGAGGACAGGGGGAGGGCGCGGGTGCCCTCGATGATGTCGATCACCCGGCGCAGCAGGCCCTCGGTGTCGGCGGGCAGGAGCGGCTCTTCGTCGATGGTCACAACACTGCTCCCACGGTCAGGCGAACTTGAGCTTCAGCATGTCCAGCACCGGACCGGGCACCGTCGAGCCGATACGGTCGGCGCCCCCGAATCGGGCGAAGTCGCGCACGTACTTGGAGGCGATGAACGAGTATTCGGACGAGCAGGGGATGAAGAGAGTCTCGATCCCCGAAACCTTCTTGTTCATCTGGGCCTGCTGCAGCTCCGATTCGGCGTCGGAGGCCACTCGCAGACCCTTGACGATGACATCGGCGCCCACGTCGCGGGCCAGGTCCACGACCAGGCTGGAGAACGAATCGAGCGACACATTGTCGAGGTGCGACACCGAGTCGGCGATCATCTTCTGCCGCTCCTCGAGGGTGAACAACGGCTCGCCCTTCTGGGTGTTGCGCATCGGCGCCACGACCACGTGGTCGAACAGGCGCGACGCCGCCTCCACCACCTCGAGGTGGCCGTTGTGGAAAGGGTCGAACGAACCCGGAAAGAGGGCGGTTCTCAAGCTGGGATCTCGGGCTTCGCGATGGACACCAGAGTACCGCCGTATCTCCTGGCCTTCACAGTCTGCCACCCCGGGCCGGGACTCCAAGGGGTCGTCGCCCCCTCCCACCCGGTCTCGGCCACGAGGAGGCGGCACCGCCCGGCCAGCGCCTCCAGCAGCTGGGGCCAGGCGTCGAAACGGTAGGGCGGGTCGGCGAACACCAGGTCGAAGTCGGGGGCTCGCCGGACGTACTCGAGAGCGTCGGCGCGCACCACCGTGGCCCGGGCCGCGTCGTCTCCGAGGACCTGGAGGTTACGCTTGATGGCCTCCACCGCGGCGGGGTGGCGCTCGACGAGGACGGCCGAATCGGCCCCCCTCGAGAGGCACTCGACGCCCATGGCCCCGCTACCGGCGAACAGGTCCAGGACCGACGCCCCTTCGACCTCGTCCATGCTCGACAGGATGTCGAAGACCGCCTCGCGCACCCGGTCGCTGGTCGGGCGGGTGGCCGACCCTCTCGGAGCCTGGAGGGTCCTTCCCCGGGCGCGGCCGGCCACCACTCTCACATCGGGCAAGCTACCGGCATGGAGCCCGACGCGACCATCACCTGCATCGACTGCGGCGGGGTGGCCCACCTGCTGTCGACGTGGCCCGACGACGACCCGCCCCAGCCGGGCGACATCATGGTCTACCGCTGCGCCGACTGCCTGGACCGCTGGGACCTGGAGTTGCCCGTCGACGAGCCCGGCGACGGGTGACGGTCAGCGCCCGGGGCCTACGCGCAACGGTCAGCTCTTGAACAGGTAGGCCCGGTCCTCCTCCTCGAGCAGCATCTCGATCTCGGCCGCCAGCCCGGGCAACCCCTCGAGACCGGGATGGTCGTCGACGAGAGCGAAAGCCACCCGGCGGGCCACCGCCACCAGTTCCTTGTCCCGGCGCAACGACGCCAGCTTGAGGTCGGTGGCCCCCTTCTGGCGGGTACCGAGGATGGTTCCCTCCCCTCTCAGCTCCAGGTCCACCTCGGCCAGCTCGAAGCCGTCGGTGCTGCGCTCCAGAGCGCCGAGTCGTTCCTCGGAATCGGGCCCCAACCCCTCGCCGAGCAGGTAGCAGTACGAGACGGCCGCCCCCCGGCCGACCCGGCCGCGTAGCTGGTGCAGCTGGGCTATCCCGAAGCGGTCGGCGTCCTCGATGACCATGACCGTGGCGTTGGGTACGTCCACGCCGACCTCGATGACCGTCGTGGAGACCAGCACCTCGAGCTGGCCGCGTCGGAACTCGGTCATGACGGCGTCCTTGTCGGCGGCGCTCATCTGGCCGTGGAGGAGGCCCAGCCTCAGGTTCTCGAGCTCGCCGCCGGGGCCGCCCAGTCGGGCGAACTCCTCGGTGGCCGATTTGGCCTGAATCTTCTCCGATTCGTCGATGAGCGGGCAGACCACGTAGGCCTGGTGGCCGGCCGCCACCTCGGATCGGACCATGTCCCACGCCGAGGCCTCCTCGAGGGGGCCGCGGGCCCAGTGGGTGCGGATCGGGGTCCGGCCCGGGGGCAGCTCGTCGAGGATGGTGGTGTCGAGGTCCCCGTAGACGGTCATGGCCGCGGTGCGCGGTATGGGGGTGGCGGTCATCACCAGCACGTCGGGAACGGCGTCTCCCGCCCCCTTGTCCCGGAGGGCGGCCCGCTGCTCGACCCCGAAGCGGTGCTGCTCGTCGATCACCACGCACCCCAAGCTGCGGAAGGCCACCGACTCGGTCAGCAGCGCGTGGGTGCCGATGAGGATGTCGACGCTCCCGTCGGCGAGCCGCTGGTGCAACCGGTTCCTCTCCGTGGCGGTCGTCCGGTTGGTCAGCAGCGCGACCTCGAGGGGGCGCTCGGCGAAGAGCGTGTCCTCGCTCGGCACCGTCAAGCCGGCCAGCAGCTGCGACACCCCGGCGTGATGCTGCTCGGCCAGCACCTCCGTCGGGGCCATCAGCGCCCCCTGGTGGCCCCCCTGTACGGCGGTGAGGAGGGCCATCACGGCCACCACCGTCTTGCCCGCACCGACGTCGCCCTGCAGCAACCGGTGCATCGGGTGGGGGCCGGCCATGTCGGTGGTGATCTCGTCGACCGCCCGCTTCTGGGCCGCGGTCATGTCGAACGGCAAGCGCTCCTCGAAGCGGGCCACCAGCTCCCCGCCGACGCGGTGGCGGAGGCCCTTGGCCTCGCGCTCCATGGCCCGCTTCCTCATCACCAGCACTACTTGGAGGCGTAGCAACTCGTCGAAGGCCAGGCGGGTGCGGGCCTTGGTAGCGGTGGCCATGGAGTCCGGTTCGTGGATCTGCCGCAGCGCCCAGTCGCGGCTGACCAGGCCGAGCTCGTCGCGCCAGCCGGCCGGCAGCGGGTCGTCGAAGCCGGGTTGCACCCGGCGCAGGGCCTCGGTGACCCAACCGGCCAGCTGCCAGGTCATCAGACCGGCTTTCTCCGACTGGGGGTAGACGGCGACGATCCGGCCCGTGCGGTCCCCCACCAGATCGACCACCGGGTTGGTCATCTGCAGGCGACCCCGGAAACGCTCCACCTTGCCGAAGACGGTGACCTCGGATCCTTCCAGCAGCTGGCGGCCCCGCCACGGCTGGTTGAAGAACGACACCCGCAGGTAGCTGGAGCCGTCGAACAACTCGCTTTCGACCATGGTCCGCCCCTGGCGGGTCCGCCGGCTGGTGGTCTTGCGCACCCGGGCCAGCACCATCGCCGGCTGGCCCTCCACGAGGTCGGCGATCGGTAACTGGTTGGAGCGGTCGATGTAGCGGCGGGGATAGAAGGTGACCAGGTCCAAGATGGTGGCGATACCCGTCTCGCGCAGGGCCTCGGCGTGTTTGGGCCCGACCCCGCGCAGGCGATCCACCGGGATCCCGGCCAGATCCGGAAGGGATTTCACTCGATGCTGAACAGCGATGACGCTGCTACCGCTGTAGTACGGCCCATACCCAGCGCAGACTACCGAACCGCCAGGAGCACAATTATCGAGCGACAGAAAGGGGTCTAGAAGGGCGACGATGACTGGCGAATTTCACCCGGGTTCCCCCACCAACGTCTCACGTTGTGAGCCACACTCGAACATGCCGGTAGACATTCTCGGCCAGGTACTCGACGTCGACACCTGGCAGCCGCTCTCCTCGTGCGCCGACCCGAAGCTCGCTGCCGGGGCCAACTGGTTCCCGGCCCAGCACCACGCTCGGGACGCCGCCACCGAGCAGGCCTACCGGGTGTGTGCCGCCTGCCCGGTGCGGATCCAGTGCCTGGCCTACGCGCTCCTCCAGGACCGCAACCGGGACCGGTCGATCTTCGGCGGGGTCAGCCCTCGTCGCCGGTCCCGGTTGAAGCGGATCCTGGCCGAGGCCGGTCTACCCATCGCCCTACGGGTCTGCACCCACTGCGGTCGCAGGTTCTCGACGACCATCACCTACCCACGCGAGCGGGTGTGCTGCTCCGACACCTGCCGAGCCGCTCGCCGGCGGACGCTGTCGCAGGGCCAGGAGGGAAGACGCTCCCGGCGCCTACATGGGGTCGCGGCGCTCGCCGTCGGCGTCGATAACGCGCTCGGTCCAGCGGGCGCCGTCCCACCAGCGTTTCATGTGACGGCCTGAGGGGTCCGCATACCAGCCGGCGGCTCGTGCGGGCTGCGTGGGTGTGCGGAGGAGTCCGAGGACTCTCTGCTGGTAGGCGGCTTCCCGGTTGGCTAGTTCCACCTCGAGCGCGAACTGCCGCTCGGATGCCCTCATGATCCGGGCCTTCTTGGAGTTCGGGTTGACCGCGACCCGGCCGAGGCCGCCTGTCCCGACGATGAACGCCTTGCGAAGGAACCCCATGGCTACCCCTTCCCGGTGTCGGCGCCCTTATCGTAGCGGCCGGCCGCTTTCGCCCAGGTTTCGACGTCATCCCGGAGCCATATGCGCCCGGCGCTGATCTCTCCTACTGGAGTGGGGAAGTCGCCGGCGCGGCTCAGTTGATCGGCGCGTTGGCGGCTCACGCCGAGCATTTGGCCGATCTCCTTGACCCCGACGAGATCCATACTCTCATCTTGACAGACGCAAGTGCCCGTGCCAAGGTGGGCATTGACACACGCAAGGCCCCGGCGGTGCTCGAACACCCCGGGGCCCGGACACCGAAGGAGAGCTTCGATGACAACGACAACGGTAGACGCCCGCCCGAACGCCCGGAAGGCTGACCGGCTGGCCGCCGTGCTCGCTCAGATGGCCGACAGTCTCGACGTGGCCCGCCAGGAAGAGGGAAGCCGGGGTGAGCGGGCACTCGCCTCTGTTCTCGACGCCGCCCGCCAGGTCGCCCGGCTCCTGCCGGCGTCGACGCCTGCCGCCCAGCGGAAGGAGACGATCGCCGGTCTGGCCGGGCGACTGTGGATGATCCGGCCGCTCCCAGGTCCCGACGACGTGGAGGCAGATGCGGCACCCGCAGAGGGCACGCCGGCCGGCGCCGAGGCCAACTGCTGCATGCTCGGCCGTGCAGGCGACGGTGATGTCGGGGCCCACAGCGAGCTGCTGCGGCTACTGACCAAGCCGGGGTTCGTGGAGGACGTCTCGAGGCTGCTGGCCGTGGTGGAAGACGCGGGGTGCGTCGAGGACCGCAATCTGACCGACCTGCTCGTTCACCACTTCGCTGACTTCGAGCAGCCGACCGCAGTCTACGGACTGGTCCGCGACCTCGAGGACATCCTTCGGCTGCGGGCCGAGGCGTCGGCCCTCTGCTGAGCAGGGCACGGCCATAGGCGTGTGGGACCCCAGCAGCGGGAGTGCTGGGGTCCCATCGCGTCCGGGCCCGCTGTCCGGGTCGGCGCTGCTAGCCGGTCCCGTAGTTCAGGTAGGGGATGATCGCCGCCCGCGACCAGTACGACTCCGGCACCCAAGATGTGCCGACCTGCGCGCCCGGATAGGGGGCTTGGAGGACGAGGACTTCGGTGTCGTTGTTCCGGGTCTGGCCGAGCGAGATCGCCACATGCTCCCCGCCCGGCGTGCCGTCTGCGCTGTCGACGAAGAGGAGGGCGCCGTAGGTGATCGACGCCAGCGGGACCGGTTCCACCGCGCCGGGGATGGCGGCGCACGCCGCCCACTGGTCGCCGGACACCCTCGGGAAGGTGACGCCGAGCTGGGAGAGGGCCCACTGGACCAGGCCGGAGCAGTCGAACCCGACGCCGGCCTGCTCGCCGCCCCACACGTAGGGGACGCCGACCTGGCTTTCGGCGATTTGGACGAACTGGACGGAGGTGGCCTGCGGCGGGTGGCCGGTCGGGTCGGTCTGCGGCGGCGACGGCGCCACACCGCCCGGCTGGGCGGCTACGGGGTCTTTTACTTCGTTGGCGGTGATGGTGACCGGGGTCTGGCCGTCGTAGGCCCACTGGACGCCGGTGACGAGCCACTGTTTGGATGAGAAGTACGGGACTCCGGATAGCTCGAGGAGCTGCCCGACGCGGACCTGCTCGCCGAGGGAGTGGGGCAGGTCGACCATGAGGGTGTCGCCGGTGAATAGCGACACTGAGCGCAGGCATCGGGGGATGTTCAGGGTGGCCACGGCGTCGGGGTCGATCGGGTAGTTGGAGCGGCCGTTGACGCCGATCTTGAAGCTGGGGGCGACGGTGGCCAGCCACGTCGGTTTCCCGAACACCACGGTGCCGCCGGACTCGAACAGCCAGTAGCCCTCGTCGTAGCAGAGCTGCTGGGCAACGTCGTAGTAGGACATCCACTGGGTGACCGGCAGCGAGGCGTTGGCCATGATCTGCGGTCGTGTCTCGGTGTAGTCGCCCAGGAAGGTGGCCGGCGGAACGCCGGGCGGGAGTTGCTCGTTGTACTGCAGGACGCACTGCTCAATCCACTGGGTGGCCGACAGGCCGGTCCATACCTGCATCTTGCGGGTTGCTGCCATCCACTGCAGGCAGCCGGTGCGGAGGGTGATGATGGCGCCCGGTATCTGGTTGGTGTCAGTCGTCTGGTATTCGGCGACAACGAGGACGTCGCTGCCCCACACGAGGTACGGTCCGACCTGGCCGGAGTCTTGGTTGAGGAGCCCCGGGATGCCGCCGGTGATGTCTCCGTCGACGTCGACCACGGTGAGCTGTATCTGGGAGAGCTGGTCCTTGGTGAGGTCGACCGCTGATTCGGTGGTGATGATGGAGCTCAGGAGGTCTGACTTCGGGAGGCCCTGGGGGGTCAGGACCGACCACTGGAACGTCGAGGCGGTGATGCGGCCCGGGGCCGTCCACCGGGGGTCGATGCCCGGGATCTGGCCGGCGGCCGGCTGGACTACCGGCAGTCCGGGCGGCGGGGGGCTGCTCGAGGGAGCAGCGGTGGTGATGTTTCCGGTGGAATCGACCGACAGGACAGGGTTCCCGCCGAGGATCGTGTTGTAGATCGAGATGATCTGCTGCCCGTAAGTGGTTCCGGGCACCGCCCAGTTGTCGTTCAGGCCGGACCAGGTCGACGCCGGCCGGCCCAGCCACTGCGGGGACACGTCCGGGTTGGCCAGGGCGACGCCGTTCCCGCCGACGACTTTGGCGAGGAGCTGGATGTGGGCGCGGACGCCGAGCTGCGGGGTCGGCCACCCGTCACCAGCGGAGAATTCTGTCGCGACGGCGATCCCGGCGTAGTTGTTCTTGGCCAGGAGTGGTCCGGCGTTAGGGGCGGCGAAATAGCCGGTTTCGAGACAAGCTTGAGCGAAGGCCACGTCGCCTCGCACGCCCTGGGCGGCGCCTTCCGTGATGTAGAGGGCGGCGACCTGGTCGATCGAGACGGACTGACCGGTGAAGATGTCACCCCATCCGACGACATGGTTGTTAGCGGCCAGCCATGCCGAGATCTGCTGGCCGGTCAGTGACGACGGCCCGAGAATGGTGAGGGCGCCGGCGTCGGCGGGCATCAACCGCCTCTACGCGCGGTCATCTGCTTCTGGGCGTTGATCTGGGCGTTGATCGCCTTCGGCACGGCGTTGGCGACCTTGGTCGGGTCGCCGGCGCCGGGGACGGTCACGTTGATCGTCTTGATGCTGGTGTGGCCTCCGCCACCGCCGAAGAGGCCTTCGAGGCCTCGGACGGCGGAGCCGACGATCCCGGACCGGACGACGCTGATGCCTGCGCCGACGGTGGCGCCTCCGATCGCTCCGACTGCGGTCCCGATGCCGGGGATGAAAGAGCCCGCCATAGCGCCTGCCGCGGTGGCGCCGCCGACGGTATCGAGGTAGTCGGACATGCCGAAGTGTTTGGCCGTGGCGCCGTGGTAGGCGAGGTAGCCGCCGCCGCCTATCGCTCCGAGCGCCCCCAGCTTGCCGCCTAGGCCGCCGAGCGCCCCGCCGGCGCCCGCGGCGGTCTCGGCTCCGGTCTCCGCCGCCGCGGTCGCCGCGACAGCCTCCTGCGCCTGCGCCAGGCCGCTCAGCCCCCGCGACCAGGCGGCGAGAGCCGACAGGGCGCCCTGGGCTTCCATCACCGCAGAGAACGCCTTGATGGCCCCGGTGGCGTCCTGGGTCCAGCGGGCCACTCTGGCCAGGACGATCAGCCCGCCGAACGTGCCGATCAGCGCCTCCGTCGCCGTGCGGTGCTGCCCCATGAAATCGAGGACATCGGCGAACCCTTTCAAAGCGGGGGTGGCGACGGCCATCAGGTCCTCGCCCATCGGGATCACCTCGTGGGTCACGATGTTGTCCAGGCCGTGTAGGGCGGTCACCATGATGTTGATGTCGCCGGCCAGTTTCGGGTCGCCGACGATCCCGGCCAGCGTCGCCGACAGGCCGGCCATGTTCCCCGACGACCACTCCTGGCCGATGCCGCCGCCGAGCTGCTTGAACCGCGACTCGGTCCCTTTCGCCCAGCCGTCGATCTTGGCTGAGGCGCCGGCCAGGGCGTTCCCGAGCGGCGTCTCGAACACCGCCAGCATGTCCCCCACCGACTTCTTCATCGAGTCGACCTGACCGGCCCACGTCTGGTCGTAGGCGCCCTTGCCGCCGGTCGCGCCCGGCGACGACATCAGGTCGGACATGAACGACGACGGGGTCGCCATCGGCGTCCCGGCCCGCAGGAACCGCGTCCGCAGCTCCTGAGGCGACTGGCCGGTCTCCTTGGCCAGCATGCCCCAGATGTTGACGTTCGCTCCGGAGAAGGCCTGCACGTCGCTGGTGGTGAGCAGCCCGGTCGACTGCATCGAAGCGATCGCCGAGCTCATGGCCTGGAACGAGGCGTTCGGGTTGCCGGACACGGCGGCCAGACCGGAAAGGCCTTTGAGGGTTGAGAGGGTCGAGTCGTTCGACATGCCTGACTGGAACAGCGACGAGTAGCCGCCCTCGAGCTGGCTGAGACCGACCGGGCCTTGCATCTGGCGGAGCCGGGCGAGAGCCGCCGCGCCGACCGTCGCCGAGCCGGTCAGGTTCGACAGGGCGAGTGCCCCCTGCTGAAGGCTGGAGGCCGTGAGGAGACCGAAGGTGACCATCCCGGCCCCCGCCGCCTCCATCGTCCACGAGAGCTGCTGCATCGGGTACTGCAGCCGCTCCGTGATGCTCTCGCCGACCGACGAGATACCTTCCCGCAGCTTCTTGCCGGACTCGTACAGCTCGTCGTAGGCCTTCTTCAACCGCTTCGACCCCGCCGCGACCTGCTCGGTCCGCTGGTGGGTGGCGTCCAGGTGGGCGCCGAGCTGGCCTACGGCGGTGCCGGCCTGGGCGGTGCCGGTCTTGGTCGCCTCGGTCAGCGCTTTGATCGCGGCGGCGTCCTCGGCGGCCTTCACCGGGACGTCGGAGAGCATCTCCACCCGGATAGTCAGAGTGTCGGAATCGGCCATAGGAGCGGGGGTCGGTGGGGGCGGTTCAGCTGGTGAACGGTGAGCGGTACACGAGGCGTGCTTCTACCGGCGCCGCCGGCTGGGCGGCCTGGCGGGCGGCGTTCCGGTTGGCGCTCTCGGCGGCGGCCGACGTCGCCTGGCGGGCCAGGTCGGCCCGTAGCGGCTCGACGTGGCCGGTGACGTGGGGTCGGGGCTGGGTGGAGCGGTACCGGTTGAACCACTCGGGGCGGGTGGCTGTGAGTAGCCACTCGCCGGTCTCGACTCGCCGCACCAGGTCCCGCCGCTGGTCTTCGGTGACCACCGGGACGGTCTTGCGGTACCCGGGCCCGCCGCGGGAGGGGACCTCGACGGTCACGGTGGGGTCCACGACGCGGCCGGCGACGGTCTCGTAGGGGTCGCGGACGACGAGCCGGGCCCGCTCCTCGGCGGTGAGCGACGACGGGTCGATACCGTACGAGGAGCGGCGTCCGACGCCGGGCACGTCGGGCAGGCGGCGCTCGACGTGGCTCATCGCGCCGGCCGCCGGGACTGCAGACCGGGCAGCGAGTCCACGAACCGGTCGAGGTCCTCCTCTGACGGGCCGGCGGGTGCGGCGAGGGAGGAGCTCCCTGCGCCGGCGGGATGGCCGGCCGCTGGTGCGGCGGCGCGCCCGCCGGTCAGGCCCAGGCCGGCCAGGAAGGCGTCCCACGCCTCCTCGGGCGGTTCGCCGGCCGCCGGCGGCGCGGACAGGGCGGCAGGCGGCTGAGGGCCCCTCGGGGTCGCCGGGAGGGTCACCGGGTTGGCTCGGGCGGCGGCCGCCGCGGCGAGCAGCTGGGGGGTCGCGAGCGCTGCCCGGGAACGCAGCTCGGCCAGAGCCGCCGCGTCGACTGTCACCATTTGGCCCATGAGGGCACCTCCGTTGATTGGGGGAACGTCAGGCCCGGGATCGGGCGGGGCGAGCGGCCCGGAGAAGTAGGCGATGCCGTCGTCGGTCGCCTCGAAGGCGCGCATCACGGCGGCCATCGCGCCATCTGGCACGTTCCCGGCTTTCCAGTCGTCCACGACGGCGAGGAAGGCGCTCCGGTTGACCGTCACCGCCGGTACCACCACTGCGGTGAGGTGTCGACGGTGACGGCGGACCCGGCGAGCATGGGCTGCCAGGACGTGCCGGCCCACACGGCGCCCGAGGTGACCGTGACCGCTACCGCGGCGAGAGCGGAACCGGTCGGGAACGAGCTGTGGCGGGCCCAGGCGCCGGTAGCGGCCACCCACAGCCCGTTCTGCGAGGCCGTGGCCTGGCCGACGAGCAGGACCGTCTGGCCGGCGGCCACAGCCTGCCCGTCGATGACCTGCAGTCCCGAAGTGGGCACGTTGATGACCGACACCGCGGCCGCGGAGATCGGGCCGGTGACGGTCATGGCATCTCCCCTATCCAGTCGGGCACGGCGGCCGCGGCCAGTCCGGCGATGGGTGTGAGCGCGGCCGGGAGCGCCAGGTCGAGCACGTCGAACGGTGCCGGCAGGCCGGCCGTCCCGGACGTGACGGTGTTCTGGGTGGCCACGAAGAACCCGCCGGGCAGCAGGCCGACGGAGGGAGGGTTGGTCACGGTGGGCAGCCCCAGGGTCCGGAATGACACCCCGGGAGGCGCCCATGACGGCACCGACAGCCCCTGGAGCGTCGACACGCCGGGGACCGCCGCCGGCCACGGGACGACCGGCCCGGCGCCCGGCAGCGTCAGACACTCGAGAAGCGGCCCGTAGACGATGTCGGTGACGCCCGGCTGGGCGGTGTAGGTCCACAGCTGGCACGGAACGAAGAAGGTGTCGGACGGCAGGTGGTGCAGCATCAGCGAGAACCCGGTCAGCGCCGCCGCGGGCGCGGCCGGCCGCACCGTCTTTGGGATGCCGGCGCCGAGCGCCGATGAATGCTCGTCCTCGGCCAGAAACGCCGCGGCGAACCCCTCGACGTCGGTTCCGGCGGTGGCGGCGAACACCGGGGAGAAGTGCGTCACCGCCGGGACCTCGCCGACGGGCCCGCACTGGCGCGGGTGTCGGCGGGCGGTGACACGGGCCCACCTGCACCTGTTGACGCCGTGTCACCGCCTGACGGCACCCGCGCCGAGACCAGATCGATCGGCCGGCCCTCGAGCTCCTTGAGGGCGTCCAAGGCGTCCAAGGCGTCCTCGAGGAGCCGCCCGGCCGGCTTACCCGACCTCATCGACGACTGCAGCAACCGAAGCCTGGTCTGGCGGTCTGCCACGAAATGGACCGGTACCGGATCGACGAAAAGACTCGTTCGAGACATCAACCACCACGATCACCGACACCCCGGCGCCGGTCGCCGCTATTCCGTCGACTTCGATGCCAGTAAACCGTCAGAATGGTCTGGTCAGGATGTCGGCGATCATCGCCCGGCCGGGCCGACGAGCCGCCGCCTCCGCCGCCTCCGCCGACACCGCCCGATCCACCCGAGCCGTCCGCTCGCGCCGGGCCCGCCCCGGGTCAGCCACATCCGGCCGGCGGGCGTAGCGGTGCTCGGCCACCGCCCCGTCATCATCGTCGACTAAGGCCCCGGCGCAGCACCACCAGCACCGCCGGTAGCCCGGCGGGGCGGCCGGAAGCGTCACCGCAGTGATCACCGTCCCGCACAGGGCCGTCTCCACCCGGGTACCCGCCGGCACCGGCCCCCGCTCCAGATCGACCGATTCCGCCGGCATCAGAACTCCATCCGGGTCAGCGCAGCCGTGAACGTCGGGCCCATCACAGCCCGCATCCGCTGGAACTCCGCCTCCCGCTGCGCCGGCGACACGAACCGCGACGCCGACCCCAGCCGCTCCGACGCCAACGTCACCGCATACCCAAGGGCCATGGCCCTATCGTCCCTGCCGCCGGGACGAGTGTCGATGCGCAGCCGGCCCGGCGACCGCTCCGTCACCTTCACCGTCGCCAGCTCGTCCAGCAGCGCACCGTCCGCCGGGATCGAGATCAGATCCTCCCGGAACAGCGCCGCCAGCTGCGTCGCGATCTGATCGAACAGGACCGCCGAGTACGCCCGCTTCTCCACGCTCAACCCCCGCCGCCGCAACCTCTCGATCAGCAGCTCCGCCTGCCACGGATCGAACCGGAACACAGGGCGCCGATAGTGCTCCGAGATCGCCACCAACACCCGCTCCACCTCCTCCAAATTCACCGGCGCCCCCGGCGACCCCTCCCGCACCTCCAGGCGGTCCACCACAAATCGGCGAGACCGAACATCCCCCACCCCAGCCAACTCCGTGTGAACCACCGCAATCGCCGTCCGGTCATGACTCAACCCCAAGTCCACCCCGACGAAATACTCCCTCCCAGGAACCCATACCTGCGGCCCCGACAGCACCGCAGCCCGCCGCAACTGCCCCCACGACGCCAACCGGTCATCCGTCCCCACCCACTCATTCATGAACCACCGAGCGAACCGCCCCGGCATCAACGTCCGCCGCTGCTCCTCCACCTCCGCCGCACCCATCCACGGCGACGGCCCCTTCACATCCGACCTCCGCCAACCCCGCTCACGGCCAGCCATCTCGAAATAGCGCTCCGAGAAATGCCCCGGCGCCCCCGCCGTCGACATCACAATCCCCCGAGACCCCGACACCTTCGCCAAACCCGCCCACAACGTCTCAAAGAACTCCCGGTGCCGCTCATCCTCCGACCAGTTACACAACTCGTCGACCACCAGCCACCCCGGCTTCAACCCGTTCGCCCCAGCACTATCCGCCGGCAACACCACCAGCTCCGTCCCCCGACTCGGCACGACCACCCTCTTCGACTCGATCCGCACCACATCCGACAACCCCGGAGTCCGATTCACGAACCCCCGCATCGCCCTCAACAACAGACCAGCCTGATCCGCGTCCGTCGCCGCCGCATACGCCTCAGCCCCCGGCCGCAACTGCTCGAGGAGCACCGCCAAACTCATCGCAGCCGTATCCCCCGTCTTGCTATAGCCCTTCGCGCGCCCCAGCCAGTGACGACGAGGACCGCCAGGCGCAGGCTCCAACACCGCCCGAGCATCCGCCTTCTGCAACTCCGTCGCCACATCCCCCCACCGCCGCCCATCCTCAAGACGAAACGCCGCCATCGTCGCCAACGCACTCACAGCTCCAACCTCCTACACGCGGCCACCACATCCGCCACCGACGCCCCCACCGGATCGACCCCAGCCGCCACCAGCAGCGCATCCACCACCTCCGCAACCCCCATCCGCTCAGGCACCGCACCAGGACGGACCCCCAACATCTGCTCGCCGAGCAACGCCACCACAACCACCACCCCCAGATCGAACCCCTCAGCCGACAACACCCGAACGAGCTCGGCGAACTCCGCGCGCGTCACCCGACACCCCCAGCCGGCTCTTCACAGGCGCGAGCAGCGCTAGGAAGATCGAGATGGACCGGACCTCATCGTCGGTCAACGGTGGGCCCGGTATCGGGATCGAGCCGACCAGCTCGCCGGCAGCGAACGCCGCGGTCAGCTGCTCGAGCACCACCTGCACCCGAGGCGTCACGTCCAGCCCCCAACGTCATCGGGCGATCCCGGCCCGTACCGGTCGACGCCTTGGCACGCCCTGCAGACGCCTTCGGCTGGGGCCGGGTCGCCGCAGCGAGGGCAGTACGTCGGGCCGTCTGCGGTCGCCAGGCGGTCGGCCGGCGTGTCGAGACGGTCAGCGTCGGGCAGGTCGCCGGGGTCGACCGCCGGCAGCTCGCCCACCGGCGTCCTGGCAGCGACGATCGCTGCGCCCTCGGCTCGTAGCCGCTCAAGGACATCGTCGGCGCCCTCGGTCGCACTGAATGTTTGGAGGAGCCTGGCGAACGAAACAGGATCGAGACCGAGAGCAGCATCCCGGTTCGCTGCGTTCGTCTCCCACTTGTGGAAGGCGTCAACGACTGCCCTCACGTTGCCATGCTCGTCCACGACGCCGTTCTCGACGATGTCCCGCCAGAGAAGCTCGGCGACCGCCAGCGCCCGGCAACGCCTGCGTCGCGCTGAAGTGAACGCCGGTCGGCTGACCCATGGCGCCATGGCCGGAAGGGCTGCCTCGATCTCCTCGGCAAGAGGACCGACCTTCCGCTCACTGTAGGCGCCGTGACGCATCGTGATGGTGTGACCCTGCTCGAACGGCGGCCAGCTGTATCCACGCCCAGCCATTTCAGGGCGCCTCGCTCGATGCTGTGACGCTATCTACAGCGCTGCGGCCGCTTGACCAGCGGCTATGCGTTGCGCACGGCAGCTCTATCGCATAACTCGACGGTGCTAGCCCCAGCAAGCACTCTACGCGCGCATCATTCGTACCAGCGGCATGACCCGCGATCAACGGTCCGCTGGCATCGGTCTGGAGGCCACCGCGGACCCTTGCGGAGGGGTTGTCCGTTAACTCTTCATGTAGGCGTGTGCATGCGTTAATGGGCAATGGGTCCGCATGGGTCCGCGGTGGTGCGTAAGTGCTGGTCAGGGGGTTGTCTCCGTGTTGGGGTCTGGGATGGGTCCGCGGTCGGTGATGAGTCCGAGGCCGACCCAGACGGATTGGCCGAGGCGGTTCTCGGTTCGGTCGTATCCGCGTTCGTCGAGTTGTTTGGCGATGGCTTTCTGGGTGAGTGGGTGGTCGAGTCCGTTCGCGGCGCACCAGGTGCGGTAGTCCTCGTAGAGGTCGGTGGAGCGGGCGTAGGCGCCGGGGTCGGATACGGTGCGTTCGTCGAGGTATTGGGCGAGTAGGTCGGATTCGAGGCGGTAGCGGTCGGTGGCTTCGGTGACGGCTCGGGGTGCGTCGAGGCCGTGGTGTTGCCAGTCTCTGCAGCCTTGGACGGCCCAGGTGAGGATGCCGGGGAGCTCGGCGAGGAGCTTGGTGTGGAGGTCCTTGTCTTGGCGGTGCTCTGGGATGGTGATGTCGAAGGGGATGAGTCGGATGCGCCGCCAGACTCCTTGGTCAGTCCCTCTGATCTTGGGCTTGTGGTTGGTCGACAGCCACAGGGTGTGGGTGGGCGTGAATGACCAGAAGTCCTGTTTCATGAGGCGGCCTTTGAGGGTGTCGCCGCCGGTGAGCTGCTTCACGAGGGCCTCGTCGAGGCGCTGTCCGTCTTGGATCTCCTGGGAGATCACCATTCGGCGGCCGTGTAGGTCGGCGATGGCGGTGGGGTGCTCAGAGTGCTTCTCGACGACGAGCAGGCGCGGTGATGCGGGTGCGGCGTGGTCGCCGAGGAGACGTTGCAGGATCTCCATCAGCGTCGACTTGCCGTTGGCGCCGCTGCCGTAGCAGATCAGGAGGACGTGCTCGGTGGTGACGCCGGCGAGGCTGTAGCCGGCGGCTCGCTGCACGAATCGACGGACGTCTGCGTCGGGGAGGATGTCTTCGAGGAAGCGATCGAAGGTCGGGCAGGTGGCGTCGGAGGCCCATTCGACTGGGCTGGATTTGGTGATGAGGTCCGCCCGGGACGCGGGGCGCAGTCTCCCGGTGCGCAGGTCGAGGGTGCCGTTGGCGACGGTCAGGAGGTACGGGTCGGCGTCTAGTTGGTGGACTTCGACGGGGATTCCCGGCTCGGTGGCGGCGCTGGCCAGCATGTTGCGGACGCCGGCCACGTTGCACGATTTGAGGCCGAAGGCGATTCCCTGCTTGTCCTGTTCGGTGACGGCCTCGTGCAGGATGGTCTCGGCGACCTCCTTGGCTCTGCGGTCGGCTGCGCCGGTGATGTCGGGCCGCCACCGCCGGCCGTCCCAGACCAGCCACTGCCTCCACTGCGGCACGTAGCGGAGGTCTTCGCCGTGGCTGTCGACCAGACGGCGGGCGTTGCCTAGGTCGGAGCGGGCGTAGTCTCCGGGGGCGGCCGGCGACTCGCTTTCATTGCCGGCGGAGCTCATTCCGCCGGAATCGCCGCAGAGCCCGTCGAGGTCGGTGACCGGCCGCAGCTGCTCGAGGGTGAAACCGGCGCCGAGGTGGTCGGCGGCGTCCTTACCGGCGAGGGCCTCGACGATGCGGACGTCCGGGCCCGACAGGCTGTCTCTCACTTGGCGGGCGTGCCGGTAGCCGGCGACGTCGCGGTCGGCGACGACGACGACCTGGTCGAACCCGGCGAGCATGTCGGCGAAGTCGGGCTGCCACTTGCCTGCCCCCATCGGGTTGCAGGTTGCGACTCCCCCGGCCCGCACGATGGCGTCGGCGTCTTTCTCGCCTTCGGTCACGTAAACCAGGCGCCGCCCTTCGCTGGCCGCGGCTCGCAGCTCGGGCAGCCGGTAGAGCACTCGGCGGACGCCGTTCAGCTTCCAGGAGCCGTCGGCGGCCTGCTGACGGAACGTCTTAGGCTCGAAGCGGTGAACGGTGAACAGCAGGCGGCCGCCCTCATCGAGGTACGGGTAGCTGGCTGTGATCTGCGGCCGTTCGGGACGGTCCCGCTGACCGTCGAAGAGATCAGCGGCGGTCAGATCGAGCCGGGCGAGGACTTCGCCGGTGTCGCAGCCGGCGTGGCAGTGCAATATCACTCCCTTCGACCCTTGGTTGACCGACAGGCTGGCCGTGGAGTCGTGGTGGGCGGGGCATCGCCAGTCGCAGCCTTCCCTGGGCCGGTAGCCGGTGACCCGCTCGAGAGCGACGGTCACCAGCTCGAAAGCGGTTGCAGTCATCACCGGGGGCGCCTCGTCAGCCACTGCACCATCTGCTCGACCTGAGCGTCGGTCCACATCGGCCGCTTACGGCGGATGTGCTCGTGTAGGCGGCCGATCCTCTCGGCTCTGGCCCGGATCCGCCTGGCGGCCTCGTCGGGGTCCCAGCCCGGTGGGGGCCCGGCGGTCACCGGAACACCGCCCATGACAGCGGGTACCGGCTCAGGCCGGGGTCGGCGGCCAGGCATCCGGACTTGTGCACGAAGTTCACCAGGCTCAGCTCGGGGCTGACCTCGGTGACGTGCGTGCCCTTCGAGCGGCACAGGGGGCACCGGCCGGTTCTGGCGGTGACCGCTCGAGCTGCGAGGCCCTGCTTGTCCCGTTCGGGTGCCGCGTCGGGGATGGGCGCCTCGATGATCGCGGCCGACTGCAGCCGCCTGCGAAATGACCTGCCGGCGCTCACAGGACCACACCAATAGCGGCATGGCTGACACACCCGTCCGCTACGCTGAGAGCGCCGTGTCGTGACGGTGAGGGGTTGGTCCGAGGTCCGGGTGTGAGCAGCCCGGGCCTCGCCGCGTCAGGCGACCCCACGGCGGCTGACCTTTCGTGCGGCCCGGGCCTTCGCCGAAGCGGCGGCCAGACGCCGGTAGTAGGCCCGTCGGGCGTGCTCGGCCCGGCGTGATCTCTCGGCGGGGCTCAGGACCCCCTCGGGGTCGACCTCTCGCTCGAAGCGGTCCCGGAACGCCTGGCGGGCCGCCGCGGTGCGGGCGGAGCGATCCTGGGTGCGGGCCCAGCTCTCGTGCGCGCCGATCGACCCGTAGAGGGCCCTCAGGTTCTTGCGCTCGGTTACCGACTTGGTCGAAGCCGGCGGATTCTTGGGCGGCAAGGCACAACCTCCATGAGGTAGTGCCTGGTGCTCATCTCCAGACGGTCCGGGCCTTCGCCAGCAAGCTACGAGTTGGCTACAACGGTAATCCCAACGGTGTAGTTAGTCAAGGACTGCGAAAATCTTCTCCGCTTTCGGCCATCTACGCTGGCGAGCGGCCGTCAACCGCTCCGCCAATTGCTCGGGGTCGACCCACAGCTTGCGGAGCCGGCCCTCTGCGTCCCAGCTGTGATTCGTGCAGCGGCACCAGAGGTTGCCCCGGAGCACGGCCAGGTCTTCGACGCCGCGGCCGTGGGCGGCGGCCAGGACGGTGAGGACGTCGGCCCTGAACACGACCACATTTCCGGTGCTTCGACCTCCCTGCTCAAGGAGGGAAGCGTGAGGTACCTCTCGGAAGCATGTCAGGCCGCCACTGGTCGCCTCGACAACCGCGAGGAGTCGCCCGCAGCGGCCCCGGCGGCCTCCCTCGCCACAATGGACCTTGATCAGCGGCTCGTTCACAGCCGGTCACCGAGGCTCATCCGCCGGTAGGCGTCGCGGGCCCGCTCGTCGGCCGCCGACGCCCCGTAGCGTTGAAGCATGGTTCGGGACCGCCAACCGGCGAGACGCATCAGGTCGCCTTCGTTGCCGCCGGCGGACAGCCATGCGTGGGCGAAGCTGTGGCGCATCTGGTGGGGATGGAGCCGTCCGAGGCCGGCCTGCTGACACCTTGACGCCAGGATGGCCCGCAGTCCGGCGTCGGTGATCTTGCCCCGCAGTCCGATCCACAGGTAGGGCAGAGCGGCGTAGCGGTGCCGAGACCGCATCCGGATGTACCGGTCGAGAGCCGCCGCGGTCTTGGCACCATACGGGACGGCCCTGGGTCGACTGCCCTTCCCGATGACATAGATGACCTGGGCGTCGCGGTCGATGTCATCGACCTTGAGGCTCGTGAGCTCGTTAGAGCGGCACCCCGTGTCGACCAGCATTCGGAACATGGCATGGTCGCGCCGGTCCTCGAAGTCCTTGCCGGAGCAGGCAGCGAAGAGCTTGCGGATGTCATCGTCGCCAACCACCGGTGTGAGCGCCTCGGGGACTTTGGGGGGCTTCATCTTGGCCATCGGGCTCTCGGCGATCTCGCACTCCTCGACTAGGTAGGCGAAGAGCCGCTGCAGCGCCCGGTACCGGGCGCTGCAGGTAGCCGGTTTCTTGGTGTCGAGCAGGTGCTGGATGAAGGCCTCAACGTGCTCACGAGTCAGGAGCGTCACGTCCGTTGGCATCCCAGCGCTGTGGAGGAACGAAACGAACTGGCTAGCGGCCTGCCCGTAGACCTCGAGGGTGTTCGCTGATTTGTTCTGGGCCCTGAGCGACCGGAGCCAGTCGGGGACGAGGCTCGACAGGTCGGCCGGGCTGCTTAGGCTGGTTGGTGCGGTGGCCATGGCTTGCTCCTTGGCTTCCGAAGCCCCGGTTCCGGTCCTGCACGATCGGGACCGGGGCGCTTTCAATAGGTACGTCAGTTATCGTAACAGAGAGCGTTATGGTTGGCGAGCAATCCCCAAAAAACGCCTAAACCTGCAGGTCAGAGCCTCAGAGCCGGATTTTGCTCTCACTCGATGCTGAACAGGTACGGGTACAGCGGCTGGCCCCCGTGGTGGGTCTCGATGGCCATCTCGGCACGGTACTGCGACACCCACTCGGTGATCCGGCGGGTGTCGGCGGCGTTGGCGCCCTCCCCGGCGATCACGGTCACTATCTCGTGAGCGTCGCCGATCAACTTCTCGAGCAGACCGGTCGCGGCGTCGGCGAGGTCGTGGGCGACGACCTCGATGCGCTCCCGCGAGATCCCCAGGTAGTCGCCCTCCTCGATGGGCCCGGCGTCGCAGACGCTCGGGCGCACCGCCTGGGTCACCTCTCCGGCCACGACCCGCCCGGCATTGTCCGCCATCAACTCGGCGTTGGAATCGGCGTCACCCTCCGGGTCGTACTCGAGCAGGGCGGCGAAACCCTCCTGGATCCCGTGGGTGGGGACCACCCGCACCGGCTTGGACGCCTGCCCGGCCGCCTGGACGGCCACCGGGACGATGTTCTTGTTGTTGGGAAGGAGCACCACCTGCTCGCTCTTGCACGCCTCGATGGCCTCGAGCAGGTCCGATGTGGAAGGGTTCATCGACTGGCCGCCGTTGACCACGTGGTGAACGCCGAGGCTTCGGAAGATGCGCCGGATTCCCTCGCCGGTGCAGACCGCGACCACGGCGCAGAAGACCGGCTCCTCGGGGCCCTCCCCCTCGGCCGCGGTCCCCACCGCGGCCTGGACCCAACGCTCCTCCTCCACCTGCTCGAACAGATCGGTGACCCGGATGTCGCGGGGCCGGCCGGCCTGCAGGGCGGCTTCGATGGCCGCTCCGATCTCGTCGGTGTGGATGTGACAGTTCCACAGACCGTCACCACCGACGACGACGATGGAGTCCCCGAGACCGGACCACACCTCGCGAAAGGCCGGTATGAGCTCGTCGGGCGCCTCCAGCAGGTACATCACCTCGTAGCGCAGATCCCCCACTCCCCCATCGCCGGACGGCGTCGCCGGCCGCACCGGGGCGACGGCCTCAGCCAGCGCGGGCGTCGCCGGAGCCTCGGGCAGCGGCCGGCCGTCGACCACGTGGAGAAAGGCGTCGAGCAGGAGCATCAGGCCCGTGCCGCCGGAGTCCACCACCCCCGCCGACTTCAGCACCGGGAGCAGGTCGGGGGTCCGGGCCAGGGCCTCGGCCGCCGCCCCCCGAGCGGCTTCGACCAAAGCCACCAGGCCCGTCCCGGGGGGCGTGGCCCGGGCCCCGTCTGCGGCCGCCCGCATCACCGTCAAGATGGTGCCCTCGACGGGCTTCTGCACCGCCGCGTAGGCCCCATCGGCGGCCCGCGCCAGGCCGTCGGCGAGGGCCGCCGACCCCAGATCGGGGCCGGCGCCCGGCGCTCCGGCGGCGTCGGCCAGACCTCTCAGGATCTGCGACAGGATGACCCCGGAGTTCCCCCGGGCCCCCATGAGCGACCCGTAGCTGATGGCGGCTGACACCTCGCCCAGGGTCCGACCGTCGCGCGCCGCGATCTCCTGGACGACGGACTCCACCGTGAGGGCCATGTTGGTCCCGGTGTCCCCGTCGGGGACGGGGTAGACGTTGAGGCGGTTGATGAACGCTTGATGCGATCTCAGGCCATCCCGGAAGGCGACCATGACCGCAACCAGGTCGGCAGCGGTGAGGCGATCCAGCGTCTCCATGTGGGGATGCTAACCTGACCCGCCGGTCCGGGCAGGTCCCCGGGAAGCTACCGACCCGATGGCAAAGAGGTGTGGATTACCGATGGCAGCAGTCTGTGAGGTATGCGGCAAGCGGCCGTCTTTCGGTATGAGCATAAGCCACTCGCACCGTCGGACCAAGCGCCGCTGGAACCCCAACATCCAGCGGGTTCGGGCCCTCGTTGGGGGCCGGGCCAAGCGCATCCACGTGTGCACCTCGTGCATCCGTGCCGGCAAGGTCGTCAAAGCGACGCGCTGAGGCGTCCAGGCGTGAGCCGCGGCCCCGGGGCGGGCGGCGCGGGGAAACCGGAAAGCACATCGGCGCCGCCCCCTTCTTCTTTTTTGAAGAAAGGAGGCGACGCCGACGGCGGAAGGCTGGAGGAGAGGGGGGAGCCGGCTCAGCCGGGCATCTCCCCGGCGCCGGAGAGCAGGCGCATGACGTCGTCGCGCCGGAAGCGCAGGTGGCCTCCGATGGTGCGCAAGCTGGGCAGCTTCCCGGCCGCCGCCCAGTTGATGACGGTGCGCTCGGTGACATCGAAGATGGTGGCCACTTCGTGGCTGCGCAGAAGTTGCGGGGCGTCGCTGGTGGCACTCGACGCCCGGGAGTTGCGCACCGGCGGCAGCGGTCCGGATTTGGGCACCTGGCGTAGCACCGGAACCTGATCCACGTGGTCGGCGGGGCGGCGCAACTGGGTCAGCTGGATGGAGATCTGGCGCCCGAGGGCGGCCATGGCCCGCTGCTCGCGCTTGCTCAACTGACGCAGCCAGCGGTCCATTACCGCCACCACGCCTGTGACCAGGCCGTTGCCGTCCCGCAGAGCCACGCCGTAGGCCCAGCGCATGGCGTGGGGGGCGTGGACCAGGGGGCTGCGAGGCAGGCTGGTGACCATGTCGGTGAGCTCCACCGGCCCCGCCCCCGAGGCGATGGCCTCGTAGAGGGCGCCGTCGTTGAGCCCGTTGCGGTGGTCGAAGCCCTGCGAGAGGGTGCTCCAGCCCCCGCCCGGTTGGGGCACCGAGAGCACCGCCACCGGTGTCTGGCAGGCCAGAGCACCGAGGACGAGCAGGTCAGCCAGGCCCTGGCCCGGCGCGGCGGCGGTCGGCGAGGCGCCGGGGTGGGTGCCACGGTCCATCAAACCGCCACCAGAATCCGTCGGACTGAGGGGGGAAACCGGCATGCATTTGGACTCGGTTCCCGCTCTTCCGAACTTGAGAAAAGATCAGAAAACGGCGAATAGCTGATAGAAGGTAAAACTAGCTATTTATCCCCTTTAACTAGTGCATTCAGCGCAAGGGTGACGTAATCCTTGCCCTGGCGGCAGGCCGCTTCGAGTCCCTCGCCCCGGGCCAGAGCGGCGGCCACCGCCGCTGAGAGGGTGCACCCGGTGCCGTGGCTGTGCACGGCGTCGACCCGCCGACCCTCGAGCCACACCACCGAGCGGCCGGTCCACAACAGATCGGGCGACTCCGGACCCTCCAGATGGCCCCCCTTGAGGAGCACTGCGGGCGGGCCCAGGGCCCCCAGAGCCGCCGCCGCGTCGACCATCTCGTCGCGGGTCTTGATGCGGGCTCCGAGGAGGGCCTCGGCCTCTGGGAGGTTGGGCGTGACCAGCGCGCTCAGCGGGAGCAGACGCTCGATGAGCACGGGTAGGGCGGCCGGGTCGAGCAGCTGACCACCCTGTGACGCGGCCTGGACAGGGTCCACGACCAGCGGTCCGAGCCCGAGACGTTCGATCACGCCGGCGACGCTCTCTATGACCCGGGAGTCGCCCAACATTCCCGTCTTGACCGCCCCGATCACCTCCGACTCGGCCACCGCCTCGATCTGGGCGGCGACCAGCCCGGGATCCATCAGATGGGCGGCCAGCACGCCGCGATGGTTCTGGGCGGTGACGGCGGTGACCGCCGCCGTACCCCACACGCCGAGGGCGGCGAAGGTCCGCAGGTCGGCCTGCAGTCCTGCTCCGCCCCACGAATCGGACCCGGCCACCGTCAGGGCTGTCGGCCACCCGTCGATCATGTCGTTCCTCCCGTTGCGGCGGTCCTCGTGGTGACCGCGCTCCCAGCGGCAACCGCGTCGGTCGCGGTCACTTCTGCTCCCCCGGTCCCCCGTCGCCCGCCCGGCGCGACCAGGCGTGCTCCCAGCCGCCCGGCACGTAGGGCCGACCGTCGAGGGTCCGCTCGGCCGGGTCAGCGACGCACACCCCGATGCGCACCGGGGGGCTCAGCCCGGCGAACGCCTCGCCGACCGCTTCGTCATCGGGGGCGCAGAAGACCAGTTCGAAGTCCTCCCCGCCCGAAAGGGCCTCCTCGACCGATGCCGCGGCGTGGGAGGGCACGGCCCGGAGGCGCAGGCCCACGCCCGAGGCCGAGGCCACGTGCTCCAAGTCGGCGGTAAGCCCGTCGGACACGTCGATCATGGCCGTCGCCCCGGCCCGCCGGGCGGCCGCGCCGGCCCGCAGGAGCGCCACCGGCCGGGCGTGGCGCCGTACCCCGTCGGCAGCGGCCCCGGTCTGCGGGCCGGTCCGGAGCGGGGGGCCACCACCAGCGCCGGTCCGCTCAGCGCGCAGCAGGCGCAGACCGGCGGCCGCGCCTCCGAGCGGACCGGTCACCCACACGCTCTCGCCGGGCTGAGCGCCATCCCTCCTCACCGGGGGGCCGTCGCAGTAGCCGGTCACGGCGACGGTCACCACCAGGGTTTCGGAGTTGGTGAGGTCCCCCCCCACCACCGGGCACCCGAAGGCCGAGGCGGCGGCCGCCACGCCGCTGTACAGCAGCTCGAGATCGGTGTCGGGTGGCCCGGCCACGGTGACGAGGGCGTGGGCCGCCTCCCCGCCCATGGCCGCGATGTCGCTCACCGACGCCGCCACGGCCTTCCACCCGAGATCGTCGATACCGGTCAGTCCGAGATCGGCGTGCACCCCCCCGACCACGGTGTCGGCGGCGAGCAGCAGCCAGGAGCGCCCGTCGCAGCGGACCGCCGCGGCATCGTCTCCTATCCACACTGCGACGTCGTCTCCGGGGCGGGGTAGAAGAGCGGTCAGGGCGGCGATGGAGGCAAACTCGCCTCTCACCGGACCGGTCCAGTACGCTCCTGCACAGGGGGATCGTAGGCCGAAGTGACAAGGAGAAACCTTCAGACGTGACCTCCACCGAGCCTCTCACCGGTAACCGGCGCCTGATCGACTGGGTCGACAGTTGGGCGGCGATCACCCAGCCCGACCAAGTCCTGTGGTGCGATGGCAGCGCCCGGGAGTACGACCAGCTCTGCGCCGACCTGGTGGCGAGCGGGACCTTCGAGCGTCTGTCGGATGCCAAGCGTCCCAACAGCTACTGGGCCACGTCCGACCCGGCCGACGTGGCCCGGGTGGAGGACCGTACGTTCGTGTGTTCGGCCCGGGAGGAGGACGCCGGCACGAACAACAACTGGCGCGATCCGGCCGAGATGAAGGAACTGCTCACCGAGCTGTACCGGGGCAGCATGAAGGGCCGCACGATGTACGTGGTGCCTTTCTCGATGGGCCCGCTCGGCTCACCCATCGCCCACATCGGGGTGGAGATCACCGACAGCGCCTACGTGGCGGCCAGCATGCGGATCATGACCCGGATGGGTCAGGGTGCTCTCGAGGTGCTCGGCGACGACGGTGAGTTCGTGCCCTGCGTCCACTCCGTCGGAGCCCCGCTCGAGCCGGGACAGCCCGACGTGGCGTGGCCCTGCAACGGTGACAACAAGTACATAGTCCACTTCCCCGAAACCCGCGAAATCTGGTCTTACGGCTCGGGCTACGGCGGCAACGCCCTGCTCGGCAAGAAGTGCTTCGCCCTGCGCATCGCCTCGGTCATGGCCCGCGACGACGGGTGGCTGGCCGAGCACATGCTCATCCTCAAGCTCACCTCCCCCGAGGGTGAGGTCCGCTACGTGACCGGGGCCTTCCCGAGCGCCTGCGGAAAGACCAACCTGGCCATGCTCGTCCCGACCCTGCCCGGGTGGAAGGTCGAGACCATCGGGGACGACATCTGCTGGATGAAGTTCGGTCCCGACGGGCGCCTGTGGGCCATCAACCCCGAGTACGGCTTCTTCGGGGTGGCGCCGGGCACCAACAACAAGACCAACCTGAATGCCATGCTGACCCTCTCGGGCAACTGCATCTTCACCAACACCGCCCGGACCGACGACGGCGATGTGTGGTGGGAGGGCATGACCGACGAGCCCCCCGCTCACCTCGTCGATTGGAAGCGCCAAGACTGGACCCCGGAGTCGGGGACCCCGGCGGCCCATCCGAACGCCCGCTTCACCGCTCCCGCGGCCCAGGACCCGGCCATCGCCCCGGAGTGGGAGGACCCCGCCGGGGTGCCCATCTCGGCCATCCTCTTCGGAGGCCGCCGCTCCTCGGTCGTCCCCTTGGTGACCGAAGCCTTCGACTGGAACCACGGCGTGTTCATGGGCTCGATCATGGCGTCGGAGACGACCGCGGCCGCGGCCGGAGCCGTCGGCAACCTGCGCCACGACCCCTTCGCCATGCTCCCCTTCTGCGGCTACAACATGGCCGACTACTTCGCCCACTGGCTGTCGATCGGCGCCACCGCCGACACCGACAAGCTGCCCAAGCTCTTCTACGTCAACTGGTTCCGCAAGAGCCAGGACGGCCGTTTCCTCTGGCCCGGCTACGGCGAGAACAGCCGGGTCCTCGAGTGGGTGTTCAAGCGCTGCAGCGGCGACGGTGAGGCGGTGGCCACCCCCATCGGCCTCCTCCCCACCGCCGAGGCGCTGCGCACCGATGGCCTCGACATCGATGCCACCGACCTGGCCACCCTGCTCGAAGTGGACGTCGATGGATGGCGGGGGGATCTGGCGTCCATCCGCAACTACTACGAGGGGCTCGGCGAGCGCATGCCGGCGGAGCTGCTCGACCAGCTCGGCGAGCTGGAGAAACGCCTGAGTTGACCAACCCGCTCAGACCCCGGTAACGACAGGAGATCCCCGTGGCCGTGAACGCCTATGTCCTGATCCAGACCGAGGTGGGTAGGGCCGCGACGGTAGCGGCGCAGGCACGCGACATCCCCGGGGTGACCGCCGCCGACGACGTCACCGGCCCCTACGACGTGATCGTGAGAGCCGAGGCTGAGTCGGTGGACGACCTCGGTCGGATGATCGTCAGCCGGCTGCAGATGCTGGAGGGGATCACCCGGACTCTCACCTGCCCGGTCGTCAACCTCCAGTAGCGGTCGCCCGTAGTTCGGTCGGGCGGTCGTCCACGATGCCCCAGGCGCCTATCTGACCGCACCCGACTGGCGCAGCCGGGCCAACTCGTCGTCGTCGAAACCCCAGTCCAGGAGGGTCTGGTCGGTGTGCTCTCCGGGCCGGGCCGGGGGCCCCGGCTGGGCCGGAGGAGTCCGGCTGAAGCGAGGGGCCGGCGCCGGTTGGAGCATGCCCTCCACGGTGGTGAAGGTTCCCCGCGCCACGTTGTGGGGATGGGCGGCCGCCTCCTCGGGACTGAGCACCGGGGCGAAGCAGGCGTCGCTGCCCTCCATGATGCGGGACCACTCGTCACGGGTCCGGGTCTTGACGACCTCGGCCAGCCGCTCCTTCATTTCCGGCCAAGTGGACCGGTCGTGCTGGGACGGCAACTCCCCGGGCAGGCCGGTGAGGCGGACCATCTCGGCCAGGAACTGCGGCTCTATGGACCCGAGGGAGATGTAGCGCCCGTCCTTGGTCTCGTAGACGTCGTAGAACCAGGCGCCGGTATCGAGCAGGTTGGTACCCCGCTCCCCCCACTGCCCGGCGCCGCGCATCCCGTAGATCATGGTGGCGAGCAGGGCCGATCCGTCGACCATGGCGGCGTCGATCACCTGACCCTGGCCCGAGCGCGACGCCTCGAGGATGCCGCAGACGATCCCGAACGCCAGCAGCAGCCCACCACCGCCGAAGTCGCCGACCAGGTTGAGCGGCGGCACCGGAGCCTCCCCCCGACGCCCGATCATGTCCAGGGTCCCCGACAGCGCCACGTAGTTGATGTCGTGCCCGGCGGTCGGGGCGTAGGGCCCATCCTGGCCCCAGCCCGTCATGCGGGCGTAGACCAGCCTCGGGTTGCGCGCCGCGCAGTCCTCGGGGCCGAGCCCCAGCCTCTCGGTCACCCCCGGGCGATAGCCCTCGATCAGGGCGTCAGCCGCCTCGACCAGACGGAGCACCGTCTCGCGGCCCTCCGGGTGCTTGAGATCCACCGCCACCGAGCGCCGGCCCCGACCGAGCAGGTCGGCCGATGGGCGACGGCCCGGGCCGGGGTCGGACGGGTCGGCAACAGCCTGGACCCGGTCGACGCGCACCACCTCGGCGCCCATGTCGGACAACATCATCCCGGCGAACGGGCCCGGCCCGATGCCCGCCAGCTCGATCACCCGGTAGCCGTCCAGAGGTCCTGACATGGCGTCGATGTTTACCCGACGCCCAGCTCGTTCGCCATTTCTCGCAGTCGCCCCAGGGCCCCGGCGGTGCGGCTGCCCCACCAGAAGAGATCCCGGCCGTCCACGAACGCCACCGGTCCGACCTGCTCCAGCTCGCGACGGTGGCGCTCGGCGAACGCGTAGGGCTCCGACGGGGCCAGGACCAGGTCGGGCCGGCGCCGGGCCGCCTCGTCGAGCTCCACGGTCGGATAGGGGTCGGCGGCATCAGCGAAGATGTTCTCGAAACCGGCGGCCCGCAGCAGCGACGACCCGTACGTGGCTTCGCTCACCGTCATCCACGGCCGCCGCCAGATGGGCACGAACACCCGGGTCAGGGCGCCGGACGGGGTCGCCTCCGACCCGGTCGGCGGGGGATCCTCTCGGTTAGTTGCAGGGTCGGCGGCGGCCCCGAGAGCAGGGTCGGCGGCGACCCCGAGAGCAGGGTCGGCGACGACCCCGAGAGCAGGGTCGGCGGCGACGCCGACGGCGTCGGCGAGGACCGCGAGAGCGGGCCCCACGTCGCCGACGGAGCGCACTGCGGTGGCCACCACCGGGATTCCCTCAGCCGCGAGCCGGGCGGCGTCGGGGGCCCGATTCTCCTCCTCGTCCATCAGGACCACGTCGGGGGCGAGAGCCTTGATGGCCTCGATATCGGGGTTCTTGGTCCCCCCGACCAGGGCGATCCCCTCCGTCTCGCAGAAGCGGGTCACGCCCACCGGGACGACCCCCCACGCAAGGAGGGTCTCGGTGATAGACGGGACCAGGCTGACCGCCCGCCGGCTCACAGCCGGTCCAGCAGTTCGGCCTTCTTGCGCTCGAACTCCTCATCGGTGAGTATGCCTCGTCGGCGCAACTGGTCGAGTTGGTCGATCTGCTCGGGTATCGACGGCGACGCCGCCAAGCCGCCCGGGCCGGGCCGACGCGGCTGCATCTGGGCGTAGATCTCGTTGTGCACGGCCGCGGGGTGGGGGATGTCGCTGAACACCTCCCGGCCGTCGCGGCCCGCCGACTCGATGACGACGTCGCCGGTGCCGATCAAACGCTCGAAGATCGACTGGTGGTATCCGATGTCGGTAAGGGCGGCGAGCGGGATCTCCCGACCGGACCGGCCGAGGATGCCCTTCCGCTCGATGATGCGGCTGGACGTGACGATCAGCCGGGTGGTGGTCCACCTCAGGTAGCGGGCGACGAGCCACAGGGCCGACATCCCGAGGGCGGCCACCACGAGCCACTTGGCCCACCCTGGGGCGCTTTCGACCAGGGCCGCCACGGCTCCGGCGATGACCGCGGCCAGGACGGCGATGGGCCCGGCCAGATACCACCAGTGGGGACGGACGTCGACCACGACGTTCTCCCCCTCAGCCAGCCTTCTCACGTCCGACACGCTAACGGCGCCGCGGTAAAGGCGGCAGCCCGCTTGACTTGGAAGTGTGCCGTCGGGCACACTCCTCTGCATCGACGACTAAAACCCGGTTGCAGCGCCGGCTGGTTGGTTCGGGGGGATCGACCGCCAGGCGCGCAACCGGGTCGTCGAGCCCGCTTCGGGCCCGACCATCCCCCAGACCGTCACACCCGGTCCGTATCGTCAAGGCGATGCTCGACGGGACAGACCTGGCCCGGCTGCTCGAAGGCCTGAGCGGCCCTCAGCGGTCGGCAGTCGTGTCCGAGGCCACCCCGTTGTGCGTGGTGGCGGCCGCCGGGGCCGGCAAGACCCGGGTGCTGACCCGGCGTATCGCCTACCTCTGTGCCACCGGCCGGGCCGACGCCGGCCACACCCTGGCCCTCACCTTCACCCGCAAGGCGGCCGGCGAGCTCCAGCACCGGCTGGCGGCTCTCGGCCTGCGTGAGCGGGTGGCGGCCGGCACGTTCCACTCCCATGCCTCAGCCCAGCTACAGCGGTGGTGGACCGACCGTCGCCAGCCCCCGCCCACCCTGCTCGACCGCAAGTCCCGCATCCTGGGCCCCCTCGTCGCGGGGCGCCCCGGCCTGGGCTCGGTGCCCCTTTCGGATCTGGCGGCGGTCATCGAGTGGGCCAAGGCCCGCACCGTGGCCCCCGAGGCTTTGGAGGCGGTCCTGGCCGACGGACGCTACGTGCCGGGCGGTCGCGGCCTGCCTTCGGGGGTGCGCCCAGCCGACGTGGCAGCCCTCTACCGACGCTACGAGGACGAGAAGCGCCGCCGGGGCCTGATCGACTTCGACGACCTGCTCGGTCGGTGCGCCGATGCGCTGGAGACCGACCAGGAGTTCGCCAGGGCCCAGAGATGGCGGTGGCGCCACGTCTACGTCGACGAGTTCCAGGACCTCAACCCGCTGCAGTACCGACTGCTCCGAGCCTGGCTCGGCTCGTCCGAGGACCTGTGCGCGGTCGGCGACCCCAACCAGGCCATCTACGGGTGGAACGGTGCCGATCCGGGCCTCCTCCGTTCGTTCCAGGATCACTGGCCGTCGGCCCAGATCATCCACCTCGACGCCAACCATCGCTGCAGCGAGCCGGTGGTGAGAGCCGCGGCGGCGGTGCTGGGCCGTGACGGAGCCCACCTGAGCGGCGTCGGTCGCGGGGGACCGGTCCCGGGTATCCACCGCTTCGACACCGAGTCGGCCGAATCCGAAGCCGTGGCCGCAGCCTTGGCGGCGGCCCACGGCGAGGGCCGCAGGTGGGGTTCGATGGCCGTTCTGGCTCGCACCAACGCCCAACTGCCGGCCTTGCAGGAGGCCCTCAGCGCAGCCGGGATCCCGTGGTGGTCGGCTTCCTCGGCGGCCCTGCTCGACGAGCCCGTGGTGCGCGACACCATGAGCCAGTGGCGGGCCAGTCCCCGCCGGCCCCTGCGCATGGCCGTCGCCGACCTCCAAGAGGCGATGCTCGCCGACCGACGGTCCGAGACCGGGCCCGGGGAGGACCACGACGCCCTGGCCGCCCTGGCCGACACCGCCTGGTCCCTCCTCGGGTCACGTCCTGAGGCCAGCGTGGGCGACTGGCTGCAGTGGCTCCCCTCCACGGTCAAGGACCGATCGGATCGCACCGGACCCGCCGATGCCGTCACCCTGAGCAGCTTCCACCGGGCCAAGGGCCTCGAATGGGACATGGTCTGGGTGGCCGGCGTGGAGGAGGGCCTGGTACCCATGGGCCGATCCACGGGCCGCGCCGCCGAGAGCGAAGAGCGGCGCCTCCTCTACGTGGCCCTCACCCGGGCCGGTAGCGAGCTGCACATGTCGTGGTGCGCGGCCCGCTCGTTCGGGGGGAGGCCGGTGGTCCGCCGACCCTCCCGATGGCTGGAGGCGGTGGCCCGGGCCTGCGAGACCATGATCGCCGACGAGAGCGACCGACGGGCCGGGCCGGGAGCCGACTGGCGCTCCCGCCTCGACGCCCAGCGTGAGGCTCTGCGCCGATCGGCCACCGAGGCCGGCCGCCCGGCGGGTCGGACCAGCCCTCCCGGCTGGCCCGACCCCGATCCCGACCTGCGCCAGGCCCTGCTCGCCTGGCGCCTAGACGCGGCCCGCAACAGCGGGGTGCCCCCGGGGGTGCTCCTCCACGACGCCACGGTCGAGGCGCTGGCCTCGATACGTCCCCGCACCATGGAGCAGCTGCTCGCCATTCCCGGGTTCGGGCCGGTGAAGGCCTCCCGCTACGGTCCGATACTGCTCCATCTGCTCGGTGAGCGGGCCCTGAGCGCCTGACCGTTCCCCGCCCGAGATACGCCCTCCGCCACCATGGTCCGGATCGGGGCTTTCCTCGATGACCACAAAAGAGTAGAATCCCGCTCTGTGAGCACGTGGTATTCGATCGAGGTCTTCGATGGGGCCACGTCCGCCTCGGTTTGGGCGGAGGCCTACCGCGACGCGTTGATGGAGACGGCGGTCACCTCGGGGGCCTCGGACTGGTCCTGGCACCGTCACACCTGGGGTGTGGTCTTCGAGGTCGCTTTCGCCGACGAGCAAGCGTGGGAGGACTACGCCAACCTCCCGGTGGTACGAGCCGCCCTCGACGCCGTGCCCGACCCTCTCACCGGCCTCATCGTCTACCGGGGCCGGGGTGGAAGCAGCGGGTCGCCCTTCCCCCGCAAGCCCCGCCCGCTGATCGGTTCCGGCTCTGCGGCGCTGCCCCTCCCGTGGATCATGAGCAGCGACGATCTTCCTGCTCTCACCCCGCTGACTCGGCCGCTGGCCATACCGGTGGCGGCTGGCGCCTGAGACCTGCGGCCGACGCCTGAGACCTGCGGCCGGCGCCTGAGAGGCTCGGGCGCCGCTCACCGTCGGAGCCGGGGCCCGGTCAGTCCGGTGGAGCTGAATCTTCGTCGACTGTCGACCCGGGCCGTGGCTGGCGCTGATCGGCCAGGGCCCTGAAGGTTTCGGCTTTCATGCTTACAAACAGCCCGGCGGCTTCGGCGGTGAGCGTTTCGCCGCAGTACATGCGCCCGCTCACCAGCACCTTGCGACCGTTGACGGAGTCCACCGTGCCTTCCAGACGCAGGACGCGGTGCAGAGGGGTCGGCCGGCGGTACTTCACCGTCAGGGTGCCGGTCATGCCGGCCTGCCCCGAAAGGGACTGGGTGAGCCCCAGTAGTTCGTCGAAGGCGGCCGCGATGATCCCCCCGTGGACGCAGCCGGGAGGCCCCTCGTAGGCGATGCCGAATCGGGCTCGGCCGGCGATGCTGCGGCCGTCCACCCAGACCCGCATAGGGGGAGCCAGCGGGTTGGCCAGACCCAGCAGCGGGGACCAGTCGAAAAAGGCCCGGTCCGGGCCCAGACCGGAGGCCTCAGCTGTGCCGACGTAGCCCCGCACGACCTGGCCGTAGGGCTCGAGCAGTTCCTCCACGGGGGCCAGTCGGGACACGACCTCCCGCAGCACCTCGGGTGGGGCGGATGTGGCCGTCAGGCGATCGATGATCCGCCGCAGGGCCTCCCCGGCCTGGCGGGCGGCAGCCACGTCGTCGGTGACCGGCCCTTCGACCGCGGCCAGGCGCTCGGCCATCCCGGCCGCTCTCGCCTCGTCGATCTCGAACGGCTCCATCAGACCGCTTCGACGTCGACGAAGACCGGTGCGTGATCGGACGGCTGCTTGCCCTTGCGGGCGTTGCGGTCGACCAGAGCCCAGCGCATCCGGGCCACCAGCGGTTCGGTCATGAGCACCAGATCGATGCGCATCCCCCGGTGCTCGTGGAAGTCCCCGGCCCGGTAATCCCAGTAGGTGTACAGCCGGTCGTCGGGGTAGCGCCGGCGGAAGGCGTCCACCAGCCCCCATTCCTCGAGACGGGCCAGCGCCTCCCGCTCCGGTTGGCTCACGTGGGTGGAACCGCTGAACGCAGCGGGGTCCCAGACGTCGGCGTCGGAGGGGGCGATGTTGAAATCTCCGCAGACGGCCACCTCACCGTCGGGACGGCCCAGAGCGTCGACGTGGTCACGCAACCGTTCGAGCCACGCCAGCTTGTAGGCGTAGTGGTCCGAGTCGAGGCTGCGGCCGTTGGGCACGTACACGCTGCTCACCGTCACCCCCCCGCAGGTGGCGGTGATGATGCGGGTGTCGGGGTCGGCTTCGAGGTGGGACGCGAACCCGGCCACCGGGTCGTCGATCCCCACTCGGGACAGGATGGCCACCCCATTCCACTGACCCGAGCCGTGATGGACGCTCTCGTAGCCGAGGGCGGAGAAGGCCATGTGCGGGAACGCGGCGTCGCTCAACTTGGTCTCCTGCAGGCACAGCACGTCCGGGCGGGCGTAACTGATCCACTCCTCCACGCGCGGCATACGCACTTTCAGAGAGTTGACGTTCCAGGTGGCGATGCGCATGACCCGGTCATCGTAGGGGCCATCCCGGAGGTGGTGACCATCTGATCCGGGGGAGGGCCGCTAGGGGTCCGGCCGGGGTCAGCCCCTGCCGGTCGAGTAGGGGTTCCTGCGGCCCGCCGGCCGAACCGGCGCCTTGGTCGCGGCGGCCTTCTCGACCGGCGCCTCCCTCGGGGCCGGCTGCTCGACCGCGGCCTTACGCGGCGCGGCCTTTCTCGATGCTGCCTTGCCGGCGGGTGCCCCCACCGCTGAGGCGTCGCCGACCGCCGCCGCTGGCGTGGCCCTGTCGGTCGCTGATTTAGGGGATGCGGCCTTGGTCGGTGCCATCTTCTTGGCCGCCGCCTTCCTGGCCGCCGCCTTTTCGGCCGGCGCCTTTTCGGCCGGCGCTTTGTTGGCCGCGGCCTTGGGCGCTTCAGCCTTGGGCGCGGCGGTCTTCGACACCGCGGTCTTGGGCGCCGCGGTCTTCGACACCGCCGCCTTCTTGGGCGTGGCCTTCCCGGCGTCGGTCTTCCCGGCGGCGGTCTTCCGGGCGTCGGTCTTCCCGGCCGTGGTCTTACTGGTGCTGGCCTCGCCGGCCGCCCTCTCAGCAGGGGCCTTCCTCGGGGCCGTCTGCCGCGCCGGGGCCTTCTCGGCGGGGGCCTTCGCGGCCGCCGCCTTCCTCGGCGCCGCCTTCTTGGCCGCCCCCTTCACAGCCGGGGCCTTCTCAGTCGGGGCTGACGCAGCCGGCGCCTGCCTAGCCGGGGTCGGGCCGGCTACGGCCCTGGCGGACCCGACCGACCGACCCGCCGCGGCGCGACGCGGCGTCGGGCCCTCGGCCTCGGTCTCTTCGGATACGGCCGTCTGTGGGGCCGCAACCCGCCGAGCCGCCGACTTGCGGGTCGGGGTGGGCTCCGACGCGGATCCAGCAGGGGCCACTTCGGCCACTGCTTTGCCGGCCGCGGGCCGGCGGGAAGTGGCGGCCGGCGCCGCGCCGAGCTCCTCCCCTGCGGCCTTACGGCCCGAGGCCTTGCGAGCCGCCACCTTTCGGGCCGGCCCGGGCTGGCCGGTGAGCGTGGCCGGCCGGTCTTGCGCCCCGGCCTCCTCCGCCGCCGGGCCGTCCGCCGTCGGGCCGCCGGCGCCCGCCGAGGCCGGCTCAGCCTCCACCGGAGCGGTCTTGGCCGCCACCCGACGGCGCGGTGCCCTCTTCACCGGCTCCGCCTCGCCGGCCGCGGTTGAGGCCGCCCCGACACCAATCAGCTCCTCGTCGTCATCGGGCTCGGCGGCGATCTCGGCTTCCACCGTCTCGGCCGTCGGGCTGCCCGCCACCCGGGCGAACCCCGGCAGAGCCAACTCGACCCCGCGGCGGGGAGGATCGAAAGCCTGGACCACGAAGGTCCGGGCCTCCCCCTTGGTGACCACTTCCCTAGCCCGCCGCGGCGGCGGGGACGCCATGGCCGACAGCGGTATGTAGCAACGGGCCCCGTCGGCTTCGACGAAGGCTCCGTGGGAGGAGTACTCGAGCACCGAACCCACCACGTCGCTGCCCAAAGGATGGGCGGCGATGAAGGTGATGAAGGCCAGCGGCTCGTTCACCGGTTCGGCCGGGGGGACACTGGAGCGGCGACGGCGCGACTTGGACCCGCTGGCCGGCTCGACCACCTCCTCGGTGGCGCGGGCGATGGCCCGGTCTATGGCCTTGGGCCGGGATTTCGGTCGGCTCTCGGGAGGGTGCTTGGCCCCGACGACGTCGGTCTCGACCCGCTTCTTGCGCTTGGCCTCCTTGGTCACCTCGCGACTCTTGGCCCCCCGCACCGGTGTGCGATCCATGAAGATCCAGCCCACGCCCGGCACCGGCTTGCCACCGACCAGCCGTCCCTTCTCGAACAGCCACACGTGCTCCCCGTGGAACTCCTGGAAGGAGTCGTTGGACAGAACCGTGGCCCCGGTCTTCTCGGCGATGCGCAGCAGGAAGGCATCCCCGCGGCCGATGGCCCCCGCCGGTGGCGACACCACCTCCCCGGCGGCCTCAGCCGCCTCGAAGTCGGCCAGCTCCGACGGGTCGATGCGGTGACCGAACGAAGCGTCCACGACGACTGTCACCTGGTCGTCGGGGTTCTCGGCGATGAACTCTCTCACCGCCTGATCCAACTGGGCCAGACTGGGCATGCTTCGGCCCTCGGTCGCCAGGTTGGACCCATCAACTATCACGTGGCGCACTGACATGGGTTCCTAAGAGTCAAGCACCTGCGACACCGGCTGCAGTGGGACCCTGGCCCCAGCCGCCCTGCTCGCCGCCTGCGCCAGGGGTCGCACGGCCATCCGGCCCCCGGCCCGACCCGCTCCGGTAGCTTGTGTCCGCTCATGGCCAGCCATCCCGACGCCGACGACCGGTCCCCCACCGGACAGCGCCCCCCGACCCCCGAAGACCCCACCCCGGATAGGGCCGCCGCTTCGGCCGGCCCCGGCCGGCCGACACAGGGCGGGCCGCCCGTGCAGGCCGTCCTGTGGGACTACGGGGGGGTGCTCACGACCAGCCCCTTCGAGGCCTTCCTCGCCTATGAGAAGGCCAACGGTCTCGAACCCGGTTTCATCCGCCGGGTGAACGCCACCAACCCCGACACCAACGCCTGGGCCCGCTTCGAGCGCTCCCAGGTCAGCGTGGCCGAGTTCGCCGAATTGTTCGAGGCCGAGGCCCGCGCGGCGGGCGGCGAGGTGGACGCCGCGGCGATCCTGGCCGCCCTGCGCGGCGCCCTGCGGCCCGCCATGGTCCGAGCCGTCGAACGTTGCCGCCAGCACGTCAAGACAGCGTTGCTCACCAACAACTTCACCAGTGCGGCCAGAGAGGCCGACGCCCACGAGTCGGTGCTCGAACTGTTCGACGTGGTGGTCGAGTCGTCGAAGGTCGGCTACCGCAAGCCCGATCCCCATTTCTACCGACACGCCTGCCAGCTTCTCGGGATAGACCCCTCCGAGGCGGTGTTCCTCGACGATCTGGGCATCAATCTCAAACCGGCCCGGGCCATGGGCATGCGCACCATCAGAGTGTCCGACCCGGCCACCGCGTTGGCTGAACTACAGGAGATGGTGGACTTCTCCCTGGACTGAGCTGCGATCGACCGTGCGGCGATCGACCGACCGGCGATCAACCGAGCGCCCGCTCGAGCAGATCGCTCTGCTCCAGTTCGTGCATGGCGTGGGAACCGGTGGCCGGGGATCCCGATGCCCGGCGCGTCTGCCTCGACACCCGGTAGTCGGAACCGAACATCACATCCAGGCGGTCCCGCACGAAGTTGGCGGCGCCCATGTTGGCCGGCTCCTCCTGCACCCAGACGATCTCCTGGGCCTGCTCGTAGTCGGCCACCGCCGCCACGATCTGCTCGGCCGGCCACGGATGCAGCTGCTCGATCCGCACCACCGCCACATCGTGGCGTGCCGCCTTGGCCCGGGCATTGGCCAGGTCGAGGGCCGCCTTGCCGGTGGCCAGCACCACCCGGCGCACCCCGCGGCGATCGGCCTCACCATCAGCGAACAACGGGTCGTCGAGCACCTCGCGGAAGTGCCCGGAGGTGAACTCCGCCACCGGGCTGTAGGCCTCCCGACCCCGCAGGTAGCGCTTGGGGGTGAACACGACGAGCGGTTTGCGGATCGACATCAGCACCTGGCGGCGCAGCAGGTGGAACAGCTGGGAGGCGGTGGTGACGTCGACCACCTGAATGTTGTCCTCGGCGCAGAGGTCCAAGAAGCGCTCCATGCGCGCCGAGGAGTGCTCCGCACCCTGACCCTCGTAGCCGTGAGGCAGTAGGAGGGTCAGCCCCGATGTCTGGCCCCATTTGATCTCGGCGGCGGCGAGGAACTGGTCGATGATGATCTGGGCCCCGTTGACGAAGTCCCCGAACTGCGCCTCCCATGCCACCAACCCGTCGCGGGCGATGAGGGAGTAGCCGTACTCGAAGCCCAGCGCTGCGTACTCCGACAGCAGCGAGTCGAAGATGGTGAACCGCCCCGGACCGAGCTGGCCGAGCGGCACGTACTCCTGGCCGGTCTGGTAGTCGACGACCGCGGCGTTGCGGTGCCCGAAAGTACCCCGACGGCTGTCCTGACCGGCCAGTCGCACGTCGTGGCCGTCGAGCAGGAGGGTCCCGTAGGCCAACGCCTCGCCCAACGCCCAGTCGGCTTCCCCCGAGGCCCACAGCTTGGCCCGGGTGTCGAAGACCTTGATCAGCTTGGGGTGGACGGTGAAGCCCTCGGGGAACTCCGACAGGGCGTCGACGACACGATCGAGCCGGGCCGCCGCCACCGACGTCTCGATGGGCGGCAGGACCGCGGCCGGCACGAGCGCCGGCGGCAGGGACGTGACCGCCGGCGGGGCCGCCGCTCTCGTCTCGTCGAGCGCGGCCTGGAGACGCTGGGAGAAGTTCTCGAGGGCCGCCTGGGCCTGGTCCAGGTCGATGTCGCCCCGCCGGACCAGGGACTCGGTGTAGAGCTTGCGGACCGAGCGGTGCTCCTTGATCAGCTGGTAGAGCAGCGGCTGGGTGAGGGAGGGGTCGTCCTGCTCATTATGGCCGAAGCGGCGGTAGCAGACCATGTCGATGACGACGTCTTTGTGGAACTGCTGGCGGAACGCGAAGGCCAGCCGACCGACCCGCACGCACGCCTCGGGATCATCACCGTTGACGTGGAAAATGGGGGCCTGCACCATCTTGGCCACGTCGGTGGCGTACACCGACGAGCGGGCCGACTCGGGGTTGGTGGTGAAGCCGAGCTGATTGTTGATGACCAGGTGCACGGTGCCGCCGGTCTCGTAGCCGGGCAGCGCCGACATGTTGAGGGTCTCGGCGACCACGCCCTGGCCGGCGAAGGCGGCGTCGCCGTGGATGAGCAGGGGCAGCACCGGGTGGGCGCCCCGGTCGGTGATCTGGTCCTGCAGGGCCCGGGCCATGCCCTCCACCACGGGGTCCACGGCCTCGAGATGGGAGGGGTTGGAGGCCAGCCTCACGTCGATGGTCAGGCCCGATCGACCGGTGAACTTGCCCTGGAAGCCCTTGTGGTACTTGACGTCCCCCGAACCCTGGACGGTTCCCGGGTCGACGTTCCCCTCGAACTCGCTGAACAGTTCGCCGTAACCCTTGCCGACGATGTTGATCAAGACGTTGAGCCGGCCGCGGTGGGCCATGCCGATCACCACCTGGCTGAGCCCGTCGGTGGCGGCCTGGTCGATCACCGCGTCGACCAACGGTATGGCCGACTCACCGCCTTCGAGGCCGAAGCGCTTCTGGCCTATGTACTTGGTGTTGAGGAACTGCTCGAGGGCCTCGGCGGCGTTCAGGCGGTCGAGGATCCAGCGCTGCTCGTCGGGGTCGAGGTTGCTCGGCACCCCTTCCACGTGCTCCTGGATCCAGCGCTTCTGGTCCGGCTCCTGAATGTGCATGTACTCGACGCCGATGGTCCGGCAGTAGGCGTCGCGCAGGATCCCCAGAATGTCGCCCAGCTTCATGCGGTCGGAGCCGGCCAGACCGTTGGTGAAGAACTCCCTCCCCAGGTCCCACACCGACAGCCCGTGGCTGGCCGGGTCGAGCTCGGCGTGCATGTGCGGGTCGCGCCAGTCGAGCGGGTCGAGATGGGCGATCAGGTGGCCCCTCACCCGGTAGAGGTTGATGAGCTTCTCAACCTCCATCTGCTTGCGCAGGTGCAGCTCGCCGCTCTCCCCGAGGTCGTTGGTATCGCGGTGCAGCTGGACCGGCTCGTAGGGGACCCCCATCGCCTTGAAGACGTGGTGATAGAAGGAGTCGTCACCGTTCAGCAGCTGGTGCACCTTCTGGAGGAACAGACCGGACTCGGCGCCCTGGATGATGCGGTGGTCGTAGGTGCTGGTGATGGTGACCACCTTGGATACGCCCAGTTCGGCTAGCACCCTCGGGTCGGCCGACTGCCACTCGGCCGGATAGTCGATGGTCCCCACACCGACGATGGCGCCCTGGCCGGGCATGAGCCTCGGCACCGACTGCACTGTGCCGATGGTGCCCGGGTTGGTCAGGCTGACCGACGCGCCGGCGAGGTCGTCGGCTCCCACCTTCCCGGTCCTGACCTTGCGGATGAGATCCTCGTAGGCGGACCAGAAAGCCCGGAAGTCCATGGCGTCGGCGCCCTTGATGACCGGCACCATCAACGTGCGCGAACCGTCGGGCCTCTGCAGGTCCACTGCGATCCCGAGGTTCAGGTGCTCGTGGCGCCTCACCGCCGGAGCGGCCTTCGGGTCGTCGGGGTCGGCCTCGACGAACGACGAGTTCAACGCCGGCACCGCCCCGAGCGCCGTGACGACGGCGAACCCGATCAGGTGAGTGAAGCTCACCTTGCCGGCCGAACCGGTACGCGACAGCTGGTTGTTGAGGATCCGGCGGTTGATCTCGAGCAGCCCCGCCGGCACGGCCCGGAAGCTGGTGGCGGTGGGCACCGCCAGGCTGGCGGTCATGTTGGCCACCACCCGCGCCGCGGCACCGCGCAGGGGGCTGGCCGGCTCCTGCTCTACCGGAGCTCGCACCGTGGGCCCCGGTGCCGGGTGCGGCGCAGCCGGGGGCGGGGCGGGTCGGTCGCGCCCGTCACCACCGGCGACCGTGCCCACCTCGTCGGACGTGGTCGGGGGGGCCTGGCGGGCCTCGGGGGAGGAGGGCCGGGCCAGGTTGACCCCACCGGGTCGGTAGTCAAGGAAGAACTCCCGCCAGCTCTCGCTCACCGACGAGGGGTCCTGGCGGTACTGCTCGTACATGTCGTCGACCAGCCAGGCGTTGGGACCGAAGCTGGCCTCCCCGGGGGAGGGTGTGCTCATAACAAACACCCAGCGTACGGCTCGCGGCGCCCAAACCAGGCGACCACCTGCGCCTGTCGTCCAGACTGGAGGGAATATGGCCGCCCAGTACATCTTCACCATGCGCGATCTGCGCCGCTTCTACCCCCCCGACCGGGAGGTGCTGCGCGGGATCAACCTCTCGTTCTACCCCGGAGCCAAGATCGGCGTGATCGGCTCCAACGGGTCCGGCAAGTCGTCGTTGCTGCGGATCATGGCCGGCGTCGACGACGGTTTCACGGGCGAGGCCCGGCTGACGGCCGGGTTCACCGTGGGCTACCTGGCCCAGGAGCCTGAGCTAGACGAGAGCAAGGACGTGGCCGGAAACGTCGCCGACGGCGTAGGACCGGTCAAAGCCCTCCTCACCCGCTACGACGAGGTATGCGCCGCCATGGGCGATCCCGACGCCGACTTCGACAAGCTGCTCGCCGAGCAGGCCGACCTCCAGGACCGCATCGACGCGGCCGGGGCGTGGGAGCTCGACCGGCAGCTGGAGATCGCCATGGACGCCCTGCGCCTGCCGCCCGGCGACGCCGCCGTGTCCACCCTGTCGGGCGGCGAGCGCCGCCGGGTGGCGCTGTGCCGCCTGCTCCTGTCGTCACCCGACCTGCTCCTCCTCGACGAGCCCACCAACCATCTCGACGCCGAGTCGGTGGCGTGGCTGGAGCGCACCCTGCAGGACTACCCGGGCACGGTGGTGGCCGTCACCCACGACCGCTACTTCCTCGACAACGTGGCCGGCTGGATACTGGAGCTGGACCGGGGTTTCGGCATCCCATGGGAAGGCAACTACTCGTCGTGGTTGGAGCAGAAGCAGGCCCGCCTGGCCGGCGAGGAGAAGTCCGACAAGGCCCGCATGCGCACCCTCGAACGCGAGCTCGAGTGGATCCGCCTGTCGCCCCGGGCCCGCCAGGCCAAGAGCAAAGCCCGGGTGACGGCCTACAACGAGCTGGTGGCCTCGGCCGAGGCGGCTGCCGCCGAGCGCAGCCAGGAGAAGCTGGAGATCACCATTCCGGCGGGGCCGAGGCTGGGCGACGTGGTCGTGGAGGCCACCGACCTGGTCAAGGGTTTCGGGGACCGCCTGCTCATCGACGGGTTGTCCTTCTCCCTCCCGCCGGGCGGCATCGTCGGGGTGATAGGCCCCAACGGGGCCGGCAAGACGACCCTGTTCCGGATGATCGTCGGGGCCGAGACGCCCGACGGCGGCTCGCTGCGCATAGGCGACACGGTCTCGCTCGGCTACGTGGACCAGTCGCGTGCTTCGCTCGACGCCGACAAGACGGTCTTCGAGGAGGTCGCCGACGGCCAGGACCGCTTGGTGGTCGGGGGCCGGGAGCTGCACGGCCGGGCCTACGTGGCCGGCTTCGGGTTCAAAGGAAGCGACCAGCAGAAGCGGGTCGGTGACCTGTCCGGGGGGGAACGCAACCGGGTGCACCTGGCCAAGGTCCTGCGCTCCGGCGGGAACCTGCTGCTGCTGGACGAGCCGACCAACGACTTGGACGTGGACACCCTGCGCGCCCTTGAGGACGGGCTCCTCGGCTTCCCCGGCTGCGCGGTGGTCATCAGCCACGACCGTTGGTTCCTGGACCGGGTCGCCACCCACGTGCTGGCCTTCGAAGGAGACTCCGAGGTGCGCTGGTGGGAGGGGAACTTCTCCGACTACGAGGCCGACCGGCACAAGCGCCTGGGGGTCTCCGCCGACCAGCCCCACCGCATCAAGTACAAGCCACTGGTCAGGTAGGGCCTCGCCGGGGGCCGGACGGGGTGCCGGCCGAACTGATCGGGCCCTCTCCCGCGAACCACACCGACCACCCGCCCGCGGCTACAAGGCCAGGTGGAGCCGGAGGGCCACCGATCCGGGGGCTGTTCAGCGCGGCGGGCCCGGGGAAGGTCAGGCGCCGAGCTCCCGCTTGAGCTCCCTGACCTCCTCCCTCAGCGCTTGGATCTGGCCGGCCAGGTCGTCCACCTCCGACCGCAGGGCGTCCAGCTCGGCGGAACCTCCCGGGTCGGCCGCCAACGGGGCGGGCCGGTCCCCGTCGAGGTCGTCGACGTCCATGAGCAACTGGGTCCAGCGCTCCTCCTTCTGGCCGGGCCGGCGGGGCAGGCGGGCCACGAGTGGCGGGTCCCGCCGGGTCAGCCCGGCGAGGTCGGATTCGACGGCGGCCACGTCGTCGAAATCGGCCATACGCTCGGTCCGGCTGCGCAGCTCGCCGGCGGTCTGCGGGCCCCGCAGCAGGAGCACGCCGACCAGGGCCAGCTGGCGGGCGTCGAGCGCCAGTCTCTCGTCGAGGACGTGGCGGTAGCGCACCACCGAGCGGCCATGGGAGGGCAGCACGAAGCGGACCAGGCCGTCGGCTTTGAGCGAGTCGAGGGCGGCGTGGACCTCGTCCTCGGAGAGGGAGACCACGGGGTAGCGGTTGGAGGTCTGGTTGCAAGCCAGGGTCAGGCTGTTGAGAGTGAGCGGGTACTGCTGCGGAGTGGTCAGGTGCTTCTCGATGAGGCTCCCGACCACCCGGCCGGCGACGGCGTCCAACGGCATGGGAGCGAGCATACGGCGGTCACCGAGCCGGACCGGTGGTGCGGTGTTCGCTACCGTGACCGCTCGTGTCGGCCACCGGGAGCTCCGAGCAGATCGACCGCAGTGGGCTGCGGGTCATTCAACGCGGCGCAGTGGGGGACGGGCCGGCCCGGCGGTTGATCTGCGTCCACGGGGCCATGGATCGGGCGACGAGCTTCACCCGTCTGATGGGCCGGATGCGCGACTGGTCGATCGTGGCCTACGACCGGCGGGGCTACGGCGGATCGGCCCACCTCGGTCCGCCGGTCAGCTTCGACCAGCAGGTCGACGACATGGTCGCGGTCCTCGACGGTGAGCCGGCCGTGGCGTTCGGCCACAGCCTCGGCGGCGACGTGGTGCTGGCGACCGCCGAGCGTCACCCTGGGCTGATCCCGACCGCCCTGGTTTGGGAACCCCCTCAGCCCTGGCTGCCCTGGTGGCCAGCGGAGTCGGGGGCGAGCACCGCAGGAGCCGATCTCGAACCGGAGGATCGGGCCGAGTGGTTCATGCGACGGATGGTCGGCGACCGGGTCTGGGAGCGCCTGCCCGAGTCCACCCGCCGCCGGAGGCGGGCCGAGGGCTGGGCGTTGGCAGCCGACCTGGCGCTCCTCGGGCGGGCGGTCTTCGACCCGGCTCGGATATCGATACCCGTCCTGGTCGGGCGGGGCGGGACTTCCCGTCCCCACCAGCGCCGCGCCGCCCGGGAACTGGCAGCCACTTTGCCGAATGGCCGACTGGTGGAGATCCCCGGCTGCGGGCACGGCGCCCACCTGAGCCATCCCGGGGAGCTGGCCGAGCTTCTCAGTCAGATCGCCGAGAGGGCCTGAGCCGCCGTAGGCCCGAGAGGTCCCCGCCGGGCCGGCACACCGGTCAGACGGGTCAGGTAGCGACCGGCGAGGTGAAATCCACGTGGAGGCGGGTGAGTACCGAGCTTTTGATCTTCCAGGCCCCGTCTACCTTCTGGTAGGTCTCGTGGTAATGGCCGTAGCCCACCATGCGGGTCCCGTCGGGCCACACGAGGGTGTCCTGCATGGCCCAGATCCCTCTGGCCTCTCCGGGTGAGAGCAGCTCGAGCTCGGGCATGTGACCGTGGTGGACCGTCACCACGTCGGCCAGCGTCGGCGCCAGAAACTCCAAGAACGCGTCGGCGCCGGTGATGATCCCGCCGCCGGAGGAGCTGGTGTCCATCACCACGTCGTCGGCGAAGACCGTCCGCATGCCGGCCCAGTCCTTGGTGTCCATGGTGCGGAAGTAGCGGGCCTTCAGCTGCCGCAACTGCTCCAGGTCCTCCATCTCGCCCATCCCCACCGTCTCCTTCCCCGTCTCCTCGGCCCGACTGACACTAACCGCACCGACGTCTTCCGACCGGTCCCCCGCTGGGAGAACGCCAGCGGCCCGAGGCCGGGACCGGGGCCGTCCTAGACTGCGCGGTGTGCCCACCTTCCACCATGTCAACCTCGGCGTCCTGCCCGGTCAGGCCGACGACGAGGGGCGCTTCCTCGTCGACGTGCTGGGCTACCGCAAGGTGCCCGATGAGGAGTTGCCGGAGGGTGTCGAGGTCCTCTGGTACCGGGCCGACGACGGCACCGAGGTCCACCTGAGCGACGACCCCGAGCACCGGGCGGCGAAGCGGGCCCATGTGGCGGTGGTCGTCGGCGAGATGCTCGCCGCCATCCGCGACCGCCTCGCCGCCACCGCGGTCGAGTACCGCAGCTTCGACCGGGAGGGATTTCCCCCCATCGTCACCTGCCGGGACCCAGCCGGCAACCTCTGGGAGCTGCGCGGCTGATCAGGCTGCGACAGCTACCCCTTCGAACATGTAGCCGACGAACTTCGGCCCCGCCAGGTAGAAAGTTTCCAGGCGGTCCATCTCGAAGCCGGCGCCGGTCACCAGGTCGGGTATCGCCCGGTTGAGGTGGCAGCCGCCGAACAAGCGGCGCTGGATGGGGGTGAGGCGGTCCTGCCATTCGGCCACCCGGGCGTCCGGGGAACGGCCGTGCTCGACGAAGTGGAGGCTGCCCCCGGGGCGCAGCACCCGTCGCATCTCGCCCAGCGCCCGCCCGGCGTCGGGAATGGTGCACAGCGTCCAGGTGACCAGCACGTGGTCCATCGACGCCGACTCCAGCGGTAGTTCCTGGCCGTCCAGGCCCACGAACTCCACCGGCACGGAACTGGCGGCCAGCCGGCTCTCGCCAGGCGCCGGCCCTGACTGGCCGGCTCCACGGCGTACACCCGGCGGACACCCTCGGGGTAGAAGGGCACGTTCAGACCGGAACCGAACCCCACCTCGAGGACGTCGCCCGTCAGCCCGGCGGCCACCCGCCGGCGGATACGGGACATCTCCTTGCCGCTCAGGGCCAGATTGATGACGTAGGGAAGGATTCGATCTTCGTACACGCCCATCCTCCCAGTCTGCCCGAGTCGCCACCCGGCTGGGTGGCCCGGCGGAGGGGGCACTAGGATGCCTCCGGGCCTGTAGCTCAGTTGGAAGAGCGCCTCGGTCGCATCGAGGAGGTCGCCGGTTCGAGTCCGGTCAGGTCCACCCGCAGCCCCGTCCTTGCGCGCCCAGCCTGTTGGTTGATGGCCGTCAGGCCGAGGTGTCGGGCCACCCGGTGGCTTCGAAGACGGCGATGGGGTCAAGGTAGTCCCTCCAGCGCGCAACCTTGCGGTTCTCGACCGTGATGATTGACACGAAGTGGTTGTGGTAGGGCCGCCCGGTCTGAACGGATTCTCCGTGGACCTGGTATTCGAGGATGACCACTCCCGCCTCCGTATCTCGGTAAACGCGGAGATGGTCGGCGCGGTGGACCTTCATGTAGTCGTCGTAGCCGCGGTAGAGATCGATGACGCTCTGGCGTCCCTCGACGTGCCGGGGGTAGCCGGGCACGGAGATGACGTAGTCGAAGACCACGTCAGCGGCTAGGAGATCGAAGTAGTCGTCACCGTCGGCCAGCCCGTTGAGTCCTTGGCGGATGATGTGGAAGAAGGGGCCGTTGGCGCCGAAGTTCGAATCGTCGTCGGTGTACTTGGTCATTGGTCCTCTTTGGTGGTCCAGGCCGCGGCTTGGCGCGGCACGAACGTGGGGAAGCTGACGGGGGTCGGCCGGGGATGGAGGTCAACCAGGCGAGTGTCTCAAACAAGAAATCACCGGTCCAGCTCATTGCGAGCGGCAGCCAAGCTCCGGCCGCCCGCGTCGAGGGCAACCCTCAGGGGCCTCCGACCCGCCTCCGGTGACTCGGGGCGCCGACATGTCAGCTGATCGGCGTGGCTAGCATCGCCGCCGGCAGCTGGGCTACCGGAAAGGAGAAGGGTCGTGGCAATTCAGGCGCCCGATGTATGGCAGTCACTGGACGAGCCATTCTGGAAGAAGGAGTTCGACCGCTGGGGTCAGCGCACCAACACCAATGTCGGTGACCTGGTCACCTTCGTCGACGCCGTGGAGCGGTTCCGCAGGCACCCGGTGATGGGCTTCGCCAACTTGGAGCTGGTCGTTCCCTTCATCGGCACCCCCGAGTACGACTGGACCCACGGCTGCGCCTACGAGTTCCCCCGGGACATCGCCGTGACCATGACCCAGAATCTGCGGACCAACATCGAAGAGGACGAGGAGTACGAGCAACTGGCCCAGGCGGAGATCCCGGTGCCCCTGGACGCCTTCGACATCGGTCTGGAGTTCGCCGGACGGGAGATCCAGGCGGCCTGGCCTCGCTTCTTCCAGGATTGGCTGGACAGCTACGACGCCGCCTCGGTCAACCAGGCCGCCCTCAAGGGCATCGAGGACGGAGAAATGATCAATTTCGTCCAGAACGGGGACCTGCTGCTCATCGGGGGAGAGCACGAGCCCCGCATCCTCGAGATGGTCCGCACGGCGCCCACGTCGCTCGGCAGCATCCAAATCGAGAAGGGCGGCTTCCTGTCCACCGGCAAGCTGAAGGTCTGGGGCTGCGTGGCCGCCGACCAGGGCGCCTTCAAGACCGCCGTGGCCGAGTTCTCGCAGAAGGGCGTGAGCTTCGTATCCGACCGCTGATCTGCTCAGCCAGATCAGGGATCGACGGTGCCCGCTTCGATCCCGCCGGCGGTGGGGACTCCGGGGTGGGCACAATCGTCGCTCGGGCCATCGGCGGGGTGGGCCCCGATGGCCGCCGAGCAGCGATCGAGGGCGGACTGCAGGCGCAACTGCATCACGGTGGTGGTCACGTCGCTGCGGGTGCGCTCGACGACGGCCCGCAAGGCGTCGGCGCTGCGGCGAAGACCGCCGGTGACGGCGTCGGGAAAGTCCACCCCGACCAGCGCTTCGTAGGTCTCCTCCATGCGCTCTAGCAGCCCCTCGGCCGTCCCGGTCCGTCCCTGACGGAGCCGGTCGAGCAGGTGCCGACGCAGCTCCGACGCCGCCTCGGCCAGGCCGTTCAGCCAGGCCGGAACGCCCACCCCGAGCACCTCGGGGCCGGGCAGGGGTGTGCCCCCCACCAGCGCTCGGGTCAGCACCGCCTCGGCGTACTCCTTCTCGGCGTCGTGGAGGAACCCGGCGTAGGCCACCGCCGGGTACGGGGCGAGCGCCTCCTGAGCCCGGCGCAACGCCGCTTCGCTGTCAGCTATGAAGGCGGCGGCCTGGTCGTCGTCGAGGCGGTGCACCGCCCGGATGGCGCTGCTGGCCGCCCGCACCACCTCCCGGCACCGGGGTAGGCCGGCCTCCCGGGCGCCGTGGACCGCGGCCAGCTCCTGGCGGGCGGCGGCTACGAGCGACACCAGTTCGGCAGCCGTGCCGGGGCCGGGGCCGGCCGGCGGCGGAGAGTCCTCCGACGGGTTCAGTTGGCCACGCGGCGCAGGTCCAGCTCACCGTAGCCTGCGGCCCCGAAGTCGTATCCTCCCCGGCGGGCCACCACGGCGGTACGCGCCGGGGGCATGTACCGGAGCTTCATCTCCCGCTCGGCGGCCCGGTTACGCAGGTTGACCAGGATGGCGACGTAGGCCACGAAGACGATGTCGAACAGGACCTGCACCGACCACATGATGGACAGGCCAGGGAGCATGGCCAAGGCGAGCGAACCGACGGTGCCGGCGAGCAGGACGAAGAACACGTCCCGGCGCCGCTTCTGGGTCTGACGGCGACGCAGGGCGGCGCTGTTGGATGCCAGCGGGCGGGACATCCGGCCGGGGGTGGGACGACCGGCGAGGGGAGCGGGTTGGCGCCGGGCCGGGCCGGCCAGCCGGTTGGCCGGCCTCACCACGGTGGGGGTGGTCTTCTCCAGCACGTTCAGGTGGTGACGGAAGGTCACCACCGGGTCGCTGAAACCCGCCGCCGAGCGGGAGCGCAGCCATGAGAGCAGCAGGACTCCCCATATCAGTGCAAGCACCAGCAGAACCACAGTGGTCAAGACTCCTTGGCCTACCCTTCGATGTCAGGGACCGTAAGGGATGACGCGCTCAAAGTGGTGGATACCACCGCTTCTCCGCACAATCTCTCAGGTCCAGCCGGTTGGTTTCGGGGAACGAGAACTGGGAATTCAGCGATCGTTAAGGTCCCGGTCAACCTAGCCGACGCGCCGGAGGCTGCCAACCGCCGACCACTCACAGTGGCTGGTCGTCGTCGCTCTCGGTGCCTATGAGGGCGTCTATATCGCTGTCCAGGTCGTCGATGTTGGGCATGGGCGTATTCACCAACGGCATCGACAGCTCCCCGGGGGGGCGGCGCCAGTGACCGCTGCGGCCGCCGGTCTTCTCCCACAGGGCCAGCTCACCGATGACCATCGACCGGTCGGCCGACTTGCACATGTCGTAGATGGTCAGGGCGGCGATGGAGCAGGCCGTCATGGCCTCCATCTCGACCCCCGTCCGGTCGACGGTCTCGACCTGGGTCTCGACCTCGACGTAGTTATCCCCGAGGTTGAAGTTGATGGTCACCGCCCCGACCAGCAGCGGGTGGCAGAGAGGGATCATGTCGGCGGTCCGCTTGGCGGCCTGGATGCCGGCAATGCGAGCTGCCCCCAAGACGTCACCCTTGGACATGGCGTTGGCCGCCACCTTGCCCGTGGTCTCGGGCATCATGAACACCTTGCAGCGGGCGATGGCCCGCCGGTGCGTAGCCTCCTTGGGGGTGACATCGACCATCCGGGCGCGCCCGAGAGGATCGATATGGGTGAGACCGCGGTCCGACATGGCCGCGAGTCTAGCTAGCCGGGCTCAGCCGCCGATCTGGCTCATGCTGCGGCCGGGGCGTATGAAGTGCACCTGACCTATGGAGTGGCCCGCCCACTTGCGGCCGACCTCGGCCTCGATGGCTGCAGCGAGGTCGTCGTCGCTGCCCCCACCGCGCAGGATGGGACGCAGATCGGTCTCGCGCACAGCGAAGAGGCAGTTGCGCAGGTGACCGTCAGAGGTCAGCCGGACCCGGTCACACGTCGAGCAGAACGACCGGGTGACGCTGGCGATTACCCCGATCCGGCCCTTGCCATCGGCGTAGCGGTAGCTCTCGGCCGGCGACGCCGGGTCGGCCGCCCGGCCGTCCCCCGTCTCTAGCGGCCACTGCTCGGCCACGGCGGCGATGATCTCCCCGGCGGGCACGACCTGACCGGCGTTCCAGGTGCCCCCACCGTCGAGGGGCATCCACTCTATGAACCGGACCTCCACGCCGCGCTGGCGGCCGAAGGCGGCGAAGTCCACAATCTCGTCGTCGTTGACCCCGCGCATGATGACGCAGTTGAGCTTGACCGGGTCGAGACCGGCATCGATGGCCGCGTCGATCCCGGCCAGCACCCGATCGAGGGCGTCACGGCCGGTGACCGTGGCGAAGCGGTCGGCGCGCAGGGAGTCCAATGAGATGTTGATCCGGGTCAGCCCGGCCCGCTTCAGCTCGGCCGCCTGGTGCTCCAGGGTGGAGCCGTTGGTGGTCATGGCCAGGTCCACCCCGAGCTCGGCCAGCCGCCCGATCAGGACCGGCAGGTGGGCCCGTACGGTGGGTTCGCCGCCGGTGACCCGGATGCTCTCGAAGCCGAAGCGTTCGACACAGACCCGCGCCACCCGGGCCAGCTCCTCGTAAGTGAGGAGCTCGTCGCGGGGCATCCACTCCATACCCTCGGCGGGCATGCAGTAGGTGCAGCGGAAGTTGCACCGGTCGGTGATCGAGACCCGCAGGTCTCGGACGACGCGGTTGAAGGGGTCCACCAGTGGTTCGGCCACGACGCCGACCAGCCTACGGGGTCAGGCGCAGGACCGCGACGGTGTCGCCGCGTCCGACGTCGACCCCCGGCGGCGACACGGCCAGAGCGTCGGCCTGGGCCATGGCGTAGAGCTGATGCGATGCCTGCCCACCGGAGCTGACCACCCGCAGCCGGCCGTCGTCATCGAAGCGGGTCGAGACCCGTACGTAGCTGGTCCGGCCGTCCCGGCTACCCGACCAGCCCTCGTCGTCGGTCACCCCCGGCAGCGGTCGTCGGTGCAGGTCGTCGTCGGGGCGGCCCCCCATGCGCCGCAGCCCGGGCCGGGCCAGCAGCTCGTAGCTGACCATCGAAGACACGGGATTACCGGGCAGGCCGAACACCGGCGTGTCACCGATGACCCCGAAGGCGAACGGCTTGGCCGGCCGGATGGCGACCTGCATCCAGCGCATCCGACCGATGCGGTCGAGCACCGCCTTGACGTAGTCGAAGTCCCCCATGCTGACCCCGCCGCTGGTGATCACCGCGTCGCAACTCTCCACCCCGGCCCGCAGGGCGGTCTCGATCATCTCCTCGTCGTCGCGGGCGATGCCCAGATCCACGGCCCGAAACCCGTCGCGGGTGAGCAGCGAGAGCAGCGTGCGGCGATTGGAGTCCCTGATCTGACCGCGTTCGAGCGGACCGCCCCCCTCCACCAGCTCGTCGCCGGTGGACAGCACCCCGACCGCCGGCGCCGGCACCACCTGCACCGACGGGCAGCCGACGCTGCAGAGCACCCCGAGGTGGCCGGGACCGAGCACCGTGCCGGCCGGGAAGAGTTCCTGCCCGACGGCGATGTCGTCGCCGGCCGCCCGGATGTGGGCTCCGACGTGCGCCGGGGCGACGATCTCCACGAAATCTCCGTCGCTACGGGTGCTCTCCACCACGGCGACGGCGTCGGCCCCGTCGGGGAAGACGGCGCCGGTCATGATGCGCAGGGCCTCCCCGCGGCCCACCGCCCGGGACGGGGCCCGCCCGGCGCCGAGGGTGCCGATCACCTTCAAGCGGACCGGGTGCTCGGGTGACGCATCGGCCAGATCGGCGCCGTGCACGGCGAAGCCGTCCATGGCGGTGTTGCGGAACGGGGGAACCGCCTCGGCGGCGTCGACCCGGCCGGCCAGGGTGAGCCCCAGCACCTCGCCGACCGGGAGTGAGACGGGCTCGGCCCGACGGCAGGCGGCCAGCACCTCGGCCTGGGCCTCCTCGAGCGGGATCACCCGCCGCTCACCACTTCTTCGAGGAACGAACGGAACTCCGGGCCGAGATCGTCGCGTTCGAGGGCGAAAGTCACGGTGGCCTTCAAGAAGTCCAACTTGTTGCCCACGTCGAATCGTCCCTCCGAGAAGGTGTAGCCGAATACCGGCTCGCGGTCGAGCAGCCCTTTTATGGCGTCGGTGAGCTGGATCTCCCCGCCCCGGCCTGGTTTGGTGGCCGCGATGGCGTCGAAGATGGCGGGGGTCAGCACGTAGCGACCCATCACGCCTAGGTCCGAGGGGGCGTCCTCGGGGGCGGGCTTCTCGATCAGGTCTCGGACCTGCACCATCGACCCGTGGTAGCCGTCGAAGGCCACGCAGCCGTACAGCGAGACCTCCCGGTGGTCCACCTGCTTCAGGCACAGCACCGACGCGCCGGTCTGCTGGTGGGCCACCAGCATTCCCGACAGGATCGCCGACTTCGGATGACACAGGTCGTCGGGCAGCAGGACGGCGAAAGGCTCGTCACCGACATGGTGGCGGGCCAAGCCGACGGCATGGCCCAGCCCGAGCGGCTGGCCCTGGCGGATGAAATGGATCTGCGCCAAGCCGGAGATGGCCCGCACGGCGCTGAGCTCCTCCTCCTTACCGGCCTCCCGCAGGAATGCCTCGAGCTCCACCGAACGGTCGAAATGGTCCTCGACGTCGCGCTTGCCCCGGCCGGTGACGATCAGGATGTCGGTGATCCCGGCGGCGACGGCCTCCTCGACCACGTACTGGATGGAGGGCTTGTCCACCAGCGGCAGCATCTCCTTGGGGACCGCCTTGGTGGCCGGCAGGAACCGGGTTCCCAAGCCGGCGGCGGGGATGACCGCCTTGCGGACGGAACTGGGCATGGGTGCCTTTCTACCACCCGACCCACCAGCCGAATCCTCCTTGCGTCGGATACACTTGGCACTCGACAGCCTTGAGTGCCAACGGCCGGAGGAGCCACCCATGCCCACCTACGAATACGCCTGCAAAGACTGCGGGGAGCACCTCGAGGTGGTGCAGTCGTTCAAGGACGATGCCTTGACCGACTGCCCAAGCTGCGGGGGGTCGCTGCGGAAGGTCTTCGGGAACATCGGCATCTCCTTCAAGGGGAGCGGTTTCTACAAGACCGACAGCCGTAGCTCCTCGTCGTCCTCGAAGACGGCCACGTCGTCAACCTCCCCGGGAGGCTCGGAGACCTCGTCGACGAGCGACTCGTCGAGTGGATCGTCGGAGACCAAGACCACCACCAAGAGCGACTCCTCTCCTCCTCCCGCCAAGGCCTCCTAGCCTTCGCTGCGGCGCTTGGCCGGGCAGCCCCGCAGATGGTCGTCGATGACCCCGACCGCCTGCAGGAACGACTGCACGATGGTCGGCCCGACGAACCGGAAACCGCGCTTCTTCAGATCGGCACTGAGCCGCTCGGCAAGGGCGCTGCGGGGAGCCACCTCGGCGGCGACGGCCGGGTGGTTGACCACCGGTCGGCCGTCGACCCACCCCCACAGGTAGGAGGCGAAGGACCCGAAACCACGCTGGACCTCGATGAACGCCGCGGCGTTAGTGACACTGGCGGCCACCTTCGAGCGGTGGCGCACGATCCCCGGGTCGGCGAGGAGCACTTCTTGGCGGTCCGGCCCGAAGGCGGCCACCACCGCCGGATCGAAGCCCATGTAGAGCTCCCGGTAGCGCGGCCGTTTGGCCAGCACCACCGCCCACGACAGGCCCGCCTGAGCTCCCTCGAGGGTGAGCATCTCGAAGAGGTGCATGTCGTCATGGCTCGGCACGCCCCACTCCCTGTCGTGGTACTCCGCCATGGCTTCCGACGACTCGGCCCAGGGGCAGCGGCGGCCCCGACTCTCGGTCACTGACCGAAAGGCTCCCACATTTCGTCCCGGCGCGTGCCGGTCGGAATGCGTCTACTCGCTCCCCTCGTCGGCCTGGTCGGCCGAGACGTAGACGCCGAGCAGGTCCCGGGCCGACACCACTCCGAGGAACCGCCCTTCCTCCTCGACGAGGAGGTGGCGGACCCAGTGGTTCATCATCTCGTCGGCGACCTCGGCCACCGTAGCCGTGGCGTCGCACCACGCCAGGTCGGTGTGGGCCACGTCACCGACGCGGGTGGTACCCGGGTCGCGGCCCTCAGCCACGGCGCGGACGATGTCGCGCTCGGACACGACGCCGGTGGGCCGCCCGCCCGGCTCGCCGACCACCACCAGTCCTACCTCGGCCTCCACCAGGACGCGTCCCGCCTCGGCCAGCGACGCCTCTGCAGCGATGGTCACCGCCTCGTCGGATACGACCGCAGACACCGGCGTCTGCCCAGCCCTCACCACATCGGTCATCACCACCAGAGTCTGGTCGGCCAGGGCCCCGGAACCGAGGGCCCAAGGTCACATTCTGCGGCCGTCACGGTCAACCGCCTCGGCCCCGGGGAGGTGCCGAAGGTCACATCAGGCCCGAACCGGGGACCGCCGAGGATCCAGGCGACGGCAGGCGGCGCCGGCGGCGGCCGAAGCGAGGGCGGGTTGTGCTACCTAAAGTCCCAAATCACCCAACCAGGTAAACAATTGCAATCCCGGATGCCAAATCCAGGTCGGCGCCGGCTCCTCCTACAGCCGCCGGTCCCCGCGTGTCGAACTGCAGGACATTCCACCCTCTAGCAACGGAGACCCGCGGTGAGGACTTTCAGATCGTCCCCCAAGAAGTCGGGGGGGGCCGCCACCATCGACACCATGATGAGCGCTCTGGCCGAGCACATCCCGGCCAACATCATGGCCGCCGATGCCGAGTTCAAGTTGGTCTTCTTGAACAAGTTCGCCAAGAAGACCCTGGAGGGTCTCGACCAGGAAATCCGCTCAGCCTTCCGGCTGGGCAGCGACGACCTCCTCGGCGGCTCCATCCACCGGGTCCATCGCAACCCCGAGCGGGTGGAAGCCATTCTCCGGAACCCCAACTCCTTCCCCCACCGGGCGACCCTGCGCTTCGGCGATGTCGCCCTCCGGTCGACCATCAACGCCATCCGGGGCGATGATGGGCGGGTCCTCGGCTATGTCGTCATATGGGACAGCGTCGCCGCGACCGAGCGCCAAGCTCAGGAACTGACCAGCGACCTGTCGGCGGTGGCCTCGGCCGCCTCGAACTCGGCGGGACTGGTGGCGGCCAACTCCGTCAACTCGTCCTCGCAGGCCGATCTGGTAGCCGCCGCCGCCGAGGAGATGTCGGCGAGCATCGGCGAGATTTCGAGCCGCATGAACCAGGCTGCGGCGGCGACGATGCGCGGCGTGGAGACCACGAGCGCGGTCACCGCGACCATCGAGGAGCTCAACGCCGACATGAAGCAGATAGCCGGCCTGGTCACCTTCATCGAAGGGGTGGCCTCCCAGACCAACCTTCTGGCCCTCAATGCCACCATCGAATCGGCGCGCGCGGGTGAGGCGGGCAAGGGTTTCGCCGTGGTCGCCTCGGAGGTGAAATCGCTGGCCCAGCAAGTCGCCGAGGCGACCCACGAGATCCGCACCAAGGTGCACGCCATAGAGGCTTCGGCGGTGTCGGCCGAGCGGTCCATCCAGGAGCTCAGCCTGGTGGTCAACGAGATCAGTGAGCAGCAGAGCGGCATCGCCGCGGCCGTCGAGGAGCAGTCGGCCACGGCGGCCGAGATGACCCGCAGCATCGGCTCGGTGGCGTCGACTTCGCACGCCCTGAAGGAGATCGCCGAGGAACTCGAAACCATCGCCACTCAGGTCGAGGTGCGCACCGGAGACCTGAAGACCCTGCTGCTCGATCAGACCTGACCTACGGCCGGGGCACCCGGTTGACCGGGTGGACCGGGTACCCGGGTTGACCGGGTACCTGGGTGACCGGGTACCGGCGGGTGTTCAGGCCTCGGCGCCGGTGGCGTCGAGGACGGCGCCGGTGACGAGACCGGTCGGACAACCCACCCCGGTGCCCCCGAGGCCGCAGTAGCCCTCGGGGTTCTTGGCCAGGTACTGCTGGTGGTAGTCCTCGGCGTAGAAGAATCCGCCCTCGGGGAGGAGGGCGATCTCGGTGGTGACCGGGCCGTAACCGGCCGCTCCGAGAGCCTCACCGTAGGCCCGGCTCGAGCTGCGGGCCAGCTCCATCTGGGTCGGGTCGGTGGCGTAGATGGCCGAGCGGTACTGGGTCCCCACATCGTTGCCCTGGCGCATCCCCTGGGTCGGATCGTGGGACTCCCAGAAGATCCGCAGCAGGGCCTCGAAGGTGGTAACCGCGGGGTCCCACACCACCAGCACCACCTCGGTGTGACCGGTGCGGCCGCTGCACACCTCGCTGTAGGTCGGGTTGGGGGTGTAGCCCCCGGCGTAGCCGACGGCCGTGGTCCACACGCCCGGGGCGGTCCAGAACTTGCGCTCGGCGCCCCAGAAGCAGCCCATCCCGAACACCGCGGTGGCGAACCCGTCGGGGAACGGCGGCTTCAGCGGGTGGAAGTTGACGAAGTGCTGGGCCGGCACGGCGAGGGGGGTGGCACGCCCGGGAAGGGCGTCGGAGGGGTCGACCATCGCGGTCTTGTGACGGGAGAGGAACACGCCACCAGCGTAGGCCTTTCCCTCAGAATACGGGGCCCAACTCCCCCAGGTGGATGGGCTCAGACGGGGCGCCCTCGGCGAGGAACCGGGCGAGCTGCTCGGGCAGCCACGGCGGGATGATCCGCTCCCCTCCGTCCCGGAGGGCCACCAGGTCCTCCGCCGCCCACCATCCGATTCCGGAGAAGGCCATGGCCTCGAGCGGTTCCTGACCGCCCGGCCGGTACGAGCGGGTGTCACCCGTACCCGCCCAGCGGGCCACGTGGATGTGCTCCAGTTGGTCGAAGTGGATACCGGCGAAGACGAAGCGGGCGTCGTGGCGCCACACGCACGGACCGACCTCCACCCCCCGCAGGCCCGTCTCCTCCTCGATCTCCCGGGCCGCCGCAGCCGCGCTCTCCTCGCCCGACTCCATGCCCCCGCCCGGCAGCTCCCACCAACCTCCCTTGGCCGGAACGAACGGGTCACGGGCCCGCAACAGGAGCACCCGGTCGGCCTCGTCCAGCACGACCGCACGCGCCGCCTGCCGGCGCCGGGCAGCCACCGGGCGCCCTACTGACCGCTCATCGAGATGTCGGATATGGCCAGGGTCAGACCCGACGCCGACGACGGCAGGCGCTCGAGGTCGTCCCCCACCGCTACCACCCCGCTCAGCATCCGCTGGATGGTCGAGGCGATGGTGATCTCCCGCACCGGACCGGCCAGTTCCCCGCCGCTGATCAGCACGCCCTCCGCCCCCACCGAGAAGTCACCGCTCACCGGGTTGACCCCCGAGTGCAGGCCCGACACGGACTGGACCAACAGGCCCTCGCCGATCTGGGCGTATATCTGCTCCGGTCGCAAAGAGCCGGGCACCAAGGTGAGGGCACGGGCCCCGGTCCCGGGTGCACCCCGGTAACCGGCCCGCACCGCCGAGCCCGTCGATACCGTCCCGGCCCGGCGCGCCGCGTAGGTGTTGTAGAGGAACATACGCAGCACCCCGCCGTCGATGAGGACGTTGCGGCGGGTGGCCAGGCCCTCGGCGTCGTGGGTGGCGGCCGAGTAGGCCTCCGCATCGGTCGGGTCGTCGACCAGCGTGATCTGCGCCGCGGCCACGGCCTCGCCGACGCGCTCGGCGAACAGCGAACGGCCTTTCAGCACCGACTCGCCGTCGAGTGTCCCGGCCAGGATGGACAGCAGGGCGGCGGTGATGCGCGGTTCGAGGACGGCGGTGAGATGAGCGGAGCGGGGCTTGACCGCGCCGAGGAGGCGGGTGGCCCGCAGCACAGCGTCGGACGCCGCCCGCTGGAGGTCGAGGTCGGCGGGGCCCCGCCCCACCGAGTAGCCGCTGCCGGTCTGGGTGTCGTCGCCCTCCCCAGCGATGGCCTCAGCCGACAGGTAACAGGCGGTGCGCCGCGACGACGCCTCGATGCCGGTGCTGGTCACCACGGCCGACTCGACCGAGGCGTCACCCCACTCCGAGGCCCGCAACTGGCGGATCCGCCGGTCGCCGGCCCGCACCGCGTGCTCGAGAGCTATGGCCTGCTCGATCTTGCGCTCGGTCGGGTAGGTGGCCAGGTCGTCGCGCCACAGGTCGAGCGAGACGGCGGCCACACCGTCGGGAACGGCCAGCCCGAGGAAGGGGTCCTCGCTGGCGAAGCCGGCATTGTCCCGGGCGTCGGCGAGAGTCTCGGCCACCACGTCGGCGTCGAGCGACCCGGCGTAGGCGAAACCCTGGCGGGACCCGGCCACGACCCGGATGCCGATACCGGCCGACTCGGCCGACGACAGCGACTCGACCTCCCCCTCGAACACCCGGATCTCGGTGTCGCGCCCGCGGGCCACGTAGGCCTCGACCTGCTCGCCGTGGCGCGCCCAGCCAGCCACCTGCCGGGCCAGGTCCAGCAGGTTCTCAGGGGAAGCACCTCCGCTGCGGCCCGGGCCGGAGCGGTCCTCGGTGACGGTCATCGGGCGGTGCCCCCCACGGTCAGCCCGGTGACCCGCAGGGTGGGCTGGCCGTCCCCTACGGGAACGCCCTGGCCGTCCTTGCCGCAGGTCCCGGGGCTGCCCATGGCGAAGTCATTGCCGACCACGTCGATGTTGCGCAGCACCTCGGGGCCGTTGCCGATCAGGTTGGCGTCGCGCAGGGGCTCGGTGATCCGCCCGTCCTCGATGAGGTAGGCCTCGGTCATGCCGAACACGAAGTCACCGGAAGCGGTGTTCACCTGGCCGCCGCCCAACTGGGCCACGTAGACCCCGTAAGGCGTCTGGCGGATGATCTCCTCGGGGTCCTCCTCCCCGGCCAGGACGTAGGTGTTGGTCATGCGCACCATGGGCAGATGCTGGTAGCTCTCACGGCGGCCGTTGCCCGACCCCGCCCGGCCCTTCTGGCGGGCCCGCAACCAGTCCCACATGTAGTCGGTGAGAACCCCGTCCTGGATCAGGACGTTGCGCTGGGCCGGGTGCCCTTCGTCGTCGATGGCGATGGCGCCCCACTCGGGGCCCATGGTCCCGTCGTCTACAAGAGTGACCAGCGGGCTGGCAACCAGCTCACCCACCTTGCCGGCGAAAACCGAGGAATCCTTGGCCACCAGGTCGGCTTCGAGGCCGTGGCCGCACGCCTCGTGGAACAGCACGCCACCGCTCCCCTGCTTGATCACCACCGGCACCCGACCCGACGGCGCGGGGCGGGCGTTGAGCTTGGTGATGGCCCGCGCCGAGGCGGCCGCGGCCAGGTCCTCGACGTCCACCCGATCGAACAGCTCGAACCCGAGCGTGGCGCCCACCGATTCCCGTCCCGTCTGCAGGCCGGTGTCGCCCGACGCCACCGCCGACACCGCGAAACGGGTCTTCACCTGGTCGTCGCCGGCCAGGACCCCCTCGCTGTTGGCGACGAGAATGCGCCGACGGCTGTCGCCGTACACGACGCTCACCTGGCGGATGGAACCGCCGGCCCGCCGGGCGGCCTCATCGGCCCGGCGCAGCAACTCGACCTTGGTGGCCTTGGCGACGGTCTCGGGGAAGACCGCCACCGCGGTGGGCGCAGGGGCGTCGACTCGGCGCAGCTCCGCCCGCTTCACCCCCCCGCCGCCACCACGCGCCGCCGCTGCGGCGGCCTCAGCGGCGGCCCGCAAACCCGCCTCGCTCAGATCGCCGGTGTGGGCGAAGCCCGTCGTGTCGCCGATGACGACCCGGATCCCGGCCCCTCTCTCCCGGCCGGAGGCCATGTCCTCGACCCGCCCGTCGTCGAGGCGGGCACCCGTGGCCCGGCGATCCTCGGCGAAGACCTCGGCGAAATCACCGCCGCTGCGCAGCGCCGCCCCCAGAACCCCATCGATCACCGCTTCGTCGATCAGCATGTCACTCCTATTCGCTCCGCCCGGCGGCGGCCGGCATTGGAACAGAGGGAGGCTACCCGCGTACCGTGGACAACCGTGGCCCTGCAGACTCCCTTATGCGCCCAGGTCGAACTGGTGGTCACCGAGGCCGACACGGCCATCGCCTTCGGCAGCGGCGACGTGCCGGTGCTGGCCACCCCCCGGCTGGTCGCACTGTGCGAGCGGGCCGCCGCCGAAGCCCTGCGGGCCCACCTCGACGGCGACCAGACCTCGGTGGGCTTCCGAACCGAGATCACCCACCTGGTTCCTGTGCTCATCGGCAGCCGGGTCACCGCGGTGGCGGCGTTCGAGCGCGCCGACGGCAAGCGCATCGCCTTCAACGTCTCTGTCACCGACCGTTTCGGTCTGGTGGCCGCCGGGAAGGTCGTGAGAGTGGTCGTCGATCCCGCGGTGTTCATGGAGAAGGCCCGCTAAACGCTTGGCAGCGCGGGTCGCGGCTGGATCAGCCGTTAATGTCGACCAGTTGGAAGAGTCCACCGCGCCCCAGATGCCCCACTCGCCGCGGCGGGTGCTGCCCTCGCACTGGTGGCGGGAGGTCCTCATCATCGCCGTCTTCTACGGCCTCTACACCCTTGTCCGCGACCTGCGCGGCGACAAGCCGGTGTCGGTCGACCAGGCGTTCACCAACGCCAAGCGGATCATCCACCTGGAGCGGTGGGTCGGTCTGTTCCACGAACAGGATCTGCAGCACGCTCTGCTGAGCCAACGGTGGCTGATCCGCATCTGCGACGACTACTACGGAACCGCCCACTTCGTCATCACCATCGGGGTGCTGGTCCTGCTGTTCTTCCGCTTCCCCTACCAGTACCGCTTCTGGCGCAACGTTCTGGCCCTCATGACCGGCCTGGCCCTGCTCGGCTTCTACTTCTTCCCCCTGATGCCGCCCCGGCTCCTACCGGCGGGGTACGGCTTCGCGGACACGCTGAAGGTGATCGGGGGCCTGTGGAACTTCACCAGCGGGCCGGTCAACGACGTGTCCAATCAGTACGCGGCGATGCCCAGCCTCCACACCGCCTGGGCCACCTGGTGCTCGTTCGCTCTCGCCTCGGTCATCCGCCCGCTGTGGGCCCGGGTCCTGATCTTTCTCTACCCGGTGTTCACCATCTTCGCCATCGTGGTGACCGCCAACCACTTCTTCGCGGACGCCGCCGCCGGGCTGGCCCTGCTCGGCCTGTCCCTTGCGGTGGTCCATCCCGTCACCGCCGCCCTCGACCGCCAAGCGTGGCGGCGGGCCGTCCGCCACGAGCACGACGGGTTGGCGCCCACGGGCACCCCTCTCGCCGGCCGGACCAAAGCCGCCCCATGAACCTTCCCCCGCCCGTTCAGGCCGTGGCCGGGCCGGTCGAGGCGCGCCTGCGCCGGTTGTTCGACCAAGAGGACGAGCGATGGGCCGCCGTCGACCCCGATCTGCTGGCCCCCTTCGAGGCCCTCCGCTCCTACGTGCTGTCGGGGGGCAAGCGGCTGCGACCGGCCTTCTGCTACTGGGCCTTCGTTGGCGCCGGCGGCTCGCCCGACGACCCCGCGGTCATCGACGCCGGGGCCGCCATCGAGATGCTCCACACCGCGGCGCTGATCCACGACGACATCATCGACCGGTCCCTGCGCCGCCACGGCGCCGACACCGTCCACGTCCGCTTCGAGGCGATGCACGCCGTACAGGGATGGTCGGGGACGTCGGCCCGCTTCGGGGAGGGAGCGGCCATCCTCATCGGCGACCTGTCCCTCATCTACAGCAGCCTCCTCCTGGCCGGGTCGCCCCCGGCGGCGGTGGCCACCTTCGAGGAGATGCGCCTCGAGGTCAACGTGGGCCAGTACCTCGACATCCTGGGGGGTGCTCAGGGCGTCAGCCGACCCGGCCTGGCGGCCGCCGACCGGGCCCGGCGGATCTGCCGCTTCAAGACGGCCAAGTACACCATCGAGCGGCCCCTCCACCTGGGCGCCGCCCTGGCCGCCCCCGAGCGGCTCGGCGAGCTGGCCGGCCCGCTCTCGGAGTTCGGGCTGCCCCTCGGTGAGGCCTTCCAACTCAAAGACGACCTGCTGGGGGTGTTCGGCGACCCGGGAGTCACCGGCAAGCCCGTCGGGGACGACCTGCGGGAAGGCAAACCGACCCTGCTGGCCGCTCTGACCGCCGATCGCGACCCGCGTTTCGCGGCCCGCTTCGGGGCCGCCGATCTCGGCCCGGAGGACATCGCCGAGCTGCAGGGGATGATCGAGTCCACCGGTGCCCGAGCCGAGGTGGAGCAGGCCGTCGAGGAGCTCGTGGCCCGCTCCGAGACCGCGCTCGAGCGCCTCCCGCTGGCGGCCCCGGCGGTCACCGCGCTCGGTCTGGTCGCCCGCTACGTGGCCGGGCGCGACCGCTGAAGCGGCTCCCTCGGCGGGTCGGCCGGAGGGGTCGTCCCTTCAAAGGCGGGCGGGGGAGGTAGCCTCGGGAGATGCTTTTGGAGTCGATCGGCTCGCCGACGGACCTCGCTCGGCTGGACCACGACGAGCTCGACACTCTCGCCGCCGAGATACGGGCCTTCATCGTCAACGCGGTGGCGGTCAACGGAGGGCACCTGGGCTCCAACCTGGGGGCGGTCGAGCTGACCATCGCCTTGCACCGGGTGTTCTCCTCGCCGCGTGACATCCTCCTGTGGGACACCGGCCACCAGGCTTACGGCCACAAGCTGCTCACCGGCCGGCAGGACATGTTCTCCTCGCTGCGCCAAGGCGGTGGGCTGTCGGGCTACCCGTCGCGGGCCGAGTCGGTCCATGACTGGGTGGAGAACAGCCACGCCTCGACCATCCTGAGCTACGCCCACGGCATGGCCGCGGCGGTAGCTCGCAGCGCCAGCCCCGACCGCCGGGTAGTGGCGGTCATCGGAGACGGCGCCCTCACCGGGGGCATGGCCTTCGAGGGTCTCAACAATCTCGGCCACAGCGGCAGCCGGGTCGTCATCGTCCTAAATGACAACGGTCGTTCCTACGCGCCGACCGTGTCCCGCCTGTCGGAGAGTCTCACCAAGCTACGGCTCCACCCCGGGCTGACCTCGGTACGGTCGCGGATCGAGGAGCGCCTGCGGGAACTTCCCGGGGTCGGCAGTCTCGCCTACAGCAGCCTTCAGGGCCTGTACTCGGCGGTGCGTGAGGTCATCGAGCCCCCGGCGTTCTTCGAGGCGCTCGGCGTACGCTACGTCGGTCCCATCGACGGGCACGACATCGCCGGTATGGAGATGGCCCTGGTCCAAGCGGCCGAGCACGAGGGCCCCATCGTCGTGCACGTGGTCACCCGCAAAGGCCGCGGTTACGCCCCCGCCGAGGACGACGACGAGCGCTGTCTCCACGACGCGCCGGTGTTCGACCCGGCGGTGGGTCCCGGCGACGATCCCCACGCCCTGAAGGGCTACACCCAGGCCTTCAACGAGGCCATGTTGGCGGCCGGGGAGCATCACCCCAACCTGGTGGCCATCACCGCAGCCATGCCGGGTCCGACCGGGCTCCTGCCCTTCGCGGCCCGCTGGCCCGACCGCTTCTTCGACGTCGGCATCGCCGAACAGACGGCGGTCACCTCGGCCGCGGGCATGGCCATGGGCGGGTTGCGACCGGTCGTGGCGGTCTACTCGACGTTCTTCTCGCGGGCTTTCGACCAGGCCAACATGGACGTGGGGCTGCACGGCCAGCCGGTGGTGTTCGCCTTGGACCGGGCCGGCATCACCGGTCCCGACGGGGCCAGCCACCACGGCGTGCTGGACATGGCGCTCAGCCTGCGCATCCCGGGGATGAGCATCTTCGCCCCCTCGTCGGCCCAGGAACTGTCGGTGATGCTCGACACCGCCTTGGAGATGAGCGGCCCGTCGGTGATCCGCTATCCCCGGGGGGCGGCCCGCCAGGTCGGCCCCGATCAGGTCGGATCGGGCCTGAGCGCCCGCCTGCTGCGCCACGGCGACCGCGCCACGGTGTGCATCCTGGCCGTGGGCAAGATGCTCGAAGCCGCCGAGGAGGCGGTGGACATCCTCGCCGCCGACGACATCGACGCCACTCTGTGGGACGTGCGGGTCGTCCGCCCGCTCGATCCGCGGATGGTCGCCGACGCCGGCCGCCACTCCTTGGTAGTGACCGTAGAGGACGGCATCCGATCCGGGGGGGCCGGGTCGTTCATCGCCGACGCCGTGGCCGACCTGCAGGAGACCAGGGTCGCCCCACCGTTCCTCATCCTCGGGGTGCCCACCGCCTACATCCCCCACGGGGCCCAGGAGCAGATCCTCTCCCAACTGGGCCTCGACGGCCCGGGCGTGGCCGCCGCCGTGGCCAAGGCTCTCCCCCGCCCGGCATGACCGTCGACACCTCAGTCCACCTGTCGGCTCTCACCGCCGACAGTGAGGCATTCGCTCAGTGGGCTGCGGGTCATCTCGATCAGCCCGTCCTCACCTGCCCCGGTTGGACCGTCGCCGACCTGGTCGGTCACCTGGGGGGCGTATACAGCTGGGTCCGGATGGTCGTCGACGCCGCCGGGCCCAAGCCGGACTCCGACCGGGACCGCCCCCCGCCCGAGCAGGACCGGCTCCTCGAGTGGTTCGCCGACCGGCGGGACGCCGTAGTCGAGGCGCTCACCGGTCGCGAGCCCTCGTCGCCGGCGTGGATCTTCGCCGCGCCCCACACCGGCGACATCGGGTGGTGGCGACGCCGTCAGGCGCTGGAGACCGCCGTCCACCTGTACGACGTCCAGAGCGCGACTACGACCCCGGCGGCGGTGGCGCCCGAACTGGCCGCCGACGGTGTGGACGAGGTCCTGACCATGTTCCTGCCCCGTTTCTTGGCCCGGCGGGACGTCCCGGGACTCGAAGGGTCCGTGCACCTGCACTGCACCGACACCGACGGAGAGTGGGTGGTCCAGTTCGGGGGCACCGAGCCGGAGGTCCGGCGTGAGCACGCCAAGGCGGACACCGCACTGCGGGGGCCGGCCTCAGATCTGTTCCTGGTGCTGTGGAACCGCCTGACCCTCGACGGGGCTGGTATCGAGGTGTTCGGTAACCGTCGGGTCGCTGAAGCGCTGAGCGACGTCCGGCTCTAACAGGGCCGCTCCCCGAGCGGTTCGAGCAGCTCCGGTCCGTCGTTGGCGACGTGGTTGACCCGGGTGGACACCGGATAGACCTCGAGGAGATCGTCGGCGGCGGGCCTCATGAGGGTCTCCACGAGGCCCATGTCGGTCGCCGGGTCGAGCCACGGCTGCCAGTCGGGCTCCTCCACTATCACCGGCATCCGGTCATGGATGGGAGCCAGGAGGCGATTGGCGGCGGTGGTGACTATGGCGCAGGTGCGCATCGGCGGGGCCGCCGGATCCGCCGGGTCGCGCCAGGACTCCCAGACTCCCGCCAGGGCCATGGGCCGCCCGTCCCGCCGCCGCACGGCGTGGGGCAGGCGTCCGGCGGGTCGACCGTCGGAGCCGACCCGGCGTTGCCACTCGTAGAAGGCGTCGGCCGGGATCAGGCACCGTCGCCCTGCGACGGCCCGGCGGTAGGCCGGCTTGGTGGTGATCCCCTCGGCTCGGGCGTTGATCATCCGGTTGCCCACCGCAGGGTCGGTGGCCCAAGACGGGACCAGACCCCACTTGAAGGTACCAAGGGCCCGGTGGGCGGCCTGGCCCGAACCACCGTCGGGCCGCCGCAGAGCGACCGCGTAGACGGGCAGCGAGGGGGCCACGTTGTACCGGGGTTCCAGTGGCTCGGCCCGTACCTCCTCGACGCCGAACACCTCGGCAAGGTCGGTGACGGTCGAGGTGGAGGTGAAACGGCCGCACATACGCCCACCGTAGGCCGGTCGCCCAGTAGACTTCGATCTTCGGACCATGGTTCTCGTCTCCCCTGCCCCTTCGCCGCGGCTGCTCTGGCTGCGCCGGCGCGCTGACTCGATCGGCCCCTCGGCTCTGACGTTGATCCTCGCGTCCACCGTCTTGGTGCTCGGCTGGGCCGGCGTGGACCAGGCGGCCCAGACCTACCGCACGCTGCAGTACCAGCTGCACGGTTTCATGCTGTGGGACAGCGGATGGTACGCCGGTAACTTCCCGCTCGGCTACAGCGTCCTGTTCCCGGTGGTCGCCGGTACGTTCGGGATCAAGATCGTGGCCGTGGCCTCGGCGGTCATGGCCACGTGGTCGTTCGACCGGGTGATACGCACCTACTTCGGTTCCCGTCCCCTCGGCACCTGGTACTTCGCCATCTCCATGCTTCTTCCGGTGACGATCGGCCAGTGGCCGTTCCTCGCCGGCGAAGCGGCGGGCCTTCTGTCCCTCCTCAGCCTGCAGAAGGGGCGACGGTCCCTCGCCTTGGCCCTCGGGGTGCTCTCCGCGCTCTTCTCTCCTCTCGCCGCCGCCTTCTTGGCCATGGGCTATCTGGCCTGGGCGGCGTACTCCAACCGGCGCTGGTGGATGGTGGCCACGGCGGCGGTCAGCCTCATCGTGGTCCTGATCCTCGGCGTGCTGTTCCCCGGCACCGGTCCCTTCCCGTTCCCCTGGACCGGCCTGGTGCCGACCGAGTTGCTGTGCCTGAGCGTCATGACCCCCCTGGTCAGGACCACCCCGGCGGTGCGCCTGGGAGCGCTGTTCTATGCGTCGTCGTCGCTGTTCTCCTTCATCGTGCCCAACCCTCTCGGAGGTAACGCCCCCCGCCTGGCGGCCTCGGTGGGGATTCCGCTCCTGGCCTGCTTCCTCACCGTTCCCGGTCCGGCCCACGACCGGGTCTCCCTCTCAGGTCTGCTCCAGCGCAGCACCCACAAGACCCGCTGGCGGCGCTGGACGCTGCCCGACCGGTGGCGCTACGCCGCCGTTCTGCTCGTAGTGCCTTTCGCAGTGTGGCAGTGGGCCCCCTGGGACGGCGTGGTCACCTCGCCGCAGGCCGCCCGCTACACCCAGGCGTCGTTCTACCAGCCCCTCCTGGCCACCCTCGCGGCGCAGTCCGCCAACCCGGTCCGGGTGGAGATACCTCCCACCAGCGATCACTGGGAGTCGGCCTTCGTGGCGCCCTACGTTTCGCTGGCCCGGGGTTGGGAGCGTCAGCTCGACATCGTCGACAATCCGCTGTTCTACACCAAGGGGGCGCTGGCCGGGACCCTGAACGCGGCGGCCTACACCACCTGGCTGGACGCCGAGGGGATCGGCTACGTGGCGCTACCCTCGGCCCCTCTCGACTACGCCGCCAAAGCCGAGGGGGCGCTGCTCGACTCGGGCCGGGTCCCAGGGCTGCGCCTGGTGTGGAGCAGTCCCGACTGGAAGCTCTGGCAGGTGGTGTCCAGCCCGGGGCTGGTCAGCGGGCCGGCCACCCTCACCGCCCTCGAACCCGACCACCTGACCCTGCAGGCCCACGCCGCGGGGACCATCATCGTGCGGGTCCGCTGGACCAACTTCTGGTCGGTGACCACGGCCAACGCCTGCGTCTCGGCCGCTCCGACCCCGGGAGCACCCCTAGCTTCGGGGGAGTCGGGTCACGACCCGGCGGCACCCCCCTACCAGTGGACGTCCGTGAAGGCCCTCTCGGCCGGCACCATCAGCCTGTCGGCATCGGTGCTGCACCCGACGGCGCCGGCCTCCTGCCCGTCGTCTTGAACTAGCGGGTCCGGCCGCGACCTCCCCGAGTTCTCCCGTCTCGGCCGCCTGGGGTACCCCGCCGGCCAGCCGACGGTCGGTCGGCCGGCACCGGGGCCGTCGCTTGGTGGCCGTCGCCCTGACCGCCATACTGAGTGGCTGTACCGCCACCGCCGGGCATCCCGCCGGAGCGGCGGGAAGTGCGGTCAGCGGCCCGTCCGGTTCCTCGGTGACCACTGCGGGGGCTCCCACCACCTCCGACCAGCCCGCGCCCGACCCGGCGGCCGCCACCACTACCGACGCGTGGACCACCTATCAGGCCGATCCCCAGCGGCTCGGCGTGGCCCCCACCCAGCCTCCGCTGGCACCGTTGCACCTGGCCTGGTCCGCCCCCCTCGACGGCACCGCGGTGTACGGCCAGCCGCTGTACGCCTCGGGGTTGGTACTGGTGGCCACCGAGGGCGACGACGTCTACGCTCTCGACCCCCGCCACGGCACGGTGGTCTGGAAGGACACCATCGGCGTGCCGCTCCGCCACACCGCGTCCTACGCCGGCTGTGGGGACATCGATCCTCTAGGGGTGACCAGCACGCCGGTGGTCGATCGCGGCGCCGGGGTGCTCTACGCCGTCGGCGAGGTCAGCCAGGGCGGGGTTCCACCGGTCAGCCATGTGCTGGTGGCCATCGACGTGGCCAGCGGGCGGATCCTCGAGAGGGTGGGGGTGGACCCGCCGCTGCCCCCGGGCGAGAGCACCATCCACCTGCTCCAGCGGGCCGCTCTGGCCCTCGGTAACGGCCGGGTGTACGTGGGTTACGGTGGCCAGGCTGGCGACTGCGGCCGCTACCACGGATGGCTGGTCTCGGTCCCGGTGGTCGGGGGGCCGTCAGGCGGCTCCGAGACGGCCTTCGACGTCACCCCCGACAGCACGGGCGGCGCCATCTGGGAGGGCGGCAGCGGGCCGGCGATCAGCACCGACGGCGGGGTCTACGTCACCACCGGCAACCCCAACTCGGGCGGGCCCTCGCCGTGGGCCGAGGCGGTCGTGGAACTTCCCCCCCTCCTCGGCGCCACCCCCGAGGCGGTCTTCCAGGACCGGGCCGCGTCGGGAGATTTGGACCTGGCGACGGGCGGCCCGGAACTGCTCCCCGACGGCACCGTCTTCGCCGCCGGCAAGACCGAGATCGGCTACCGGCTGCGCCAGTCCGATCTCAGCCCGCTCGGTCCCGTCGGGGGCCGGGTGTGCGCCAGCGATCCCGACGGCGGTGCCGCCTACGACGGTGGACTGGCCAGCCTGTTCCTGCCGTGCAACCGGGGCGGTCTGCAGCAGATCGATCTGGCTGCGGGCCGCGTCGGATGGCGGGCCGGATCGGTCAACTCGACCCCGGTGCTGGTTGACGGGGCACTTTGGGCCCTGTCCTACCCGGCCGGGCACATCGAGGAGCTCGATCCCGCCACCGGCCGGACGCTCTACCGGTCGCAGGTGGGCCGCAAGGTCCCCACTTTCGCCTCGTTGAGCGCCGCCGACGGCCTCCTGCTGGTGCCGACCCTCACCGGCGCGGCCGCCTTCGCCGGCCCGCAGGGCCCGGGCTGACCGGGACAGGGCTACAGGGCCCGGCCCGGCCTGACCGGGACAGGGCTACAGGGCCCGGCCTGACCGGGACAGGGCTACAGGGCCCGGCCTGACCGGGACAGGGCTACAGGGCCGGCCTTCAGCCGACGGGCGCCGGATGGGGATGGGAATGGGGCGCAGGCGCCGTCGGGCTGGGAGCCGGGGCGGCGACCGCGGGTAGCCGCAGCACGAACTCGGCACCCTCGCCGACCACCCCGCCGGCCCGGATGGTTCCACCGTAGAAGCGGCTCAGGTCAGCCACTATGGCCAGTCCCAGGCCGAACCCGCCCTCCCCCCGGTCCCGGGCCGAGTCGAGGCGCACGAAACGCTCGAAGATGCGTTCCCGGTCCGCTTCGGCCACGCCCGGGCCGTCATCGGTGACGGTCACCTGGGCGCAGGCCACCCCGTCCTCGACGACCGGCCCGACCTTGACGGTCAGGGCGCTCTCGGCGAAACGCCGCCCATTGTCCACCAGGTTGGCCACCATGCGCTCGGCGTAGACCGGCGGAACCCCCACCAGGACCGGGCTCGCCTCCAGGACCACCCTCGGGCCGTTGGGAGCGGCATCGGCGACGATCCGCTCGACGAGGGCGGCCAGGTCGGTGGGTTCCTTGCTGGCGATGAGCGAGCCCTCGTCGGAGCGGGCCAGGAGCAGCAGCCCCGAGACCAGCTCCTCCATGCGACGGTTCTGCTCGAGGACTTCCCCTGCCACCTCGATCCAGTCGGTCACCGCCGGATGGTGCATGGCCACCTCCAGCTCGGTGCGGATGTTGGCGATCGGGGACCGCAGCTCGTGGGAGGCGTCGGAAACGAAGCGGCGTTCCCGACGCGACGACGCTTCGAGTCGGTCGAGCATGGAGTTGAGCGTGCGGGCCAGGCGGGCGATCTCGTCCTCGTTGGCCGGCTCGGCCACCCGGTAGCTGTACCCGCCCCGAGTCGAGACCGACATCCCGGCCACCTGCCGCCGCATCCGCTCGATGGGACGCAGCGACCGTCCCACGACGACCCAGCAGATGGCCCCCACCACTCCGAGCAACATCGGGGTGCCGATCTCGAGCAGGCGCTGTATGTCGGCCACGGTGTGATCGAACTGGGCCATGGACGAGATCACCACGACGTCACCGACCGCCTTGCCGGCCTGCACCGGCACCGACACCATGACCGCGTCGCGTGCCGTGTCGGCGAAGAAGTCGGGTACGGGCTGGACTCTCGGCGCGCCCGGCTGCCAGAGCGGCGGCAGGTGGCGCAGGGGTTTGCTGGCCCCCACCACCCGACCCCCCACGATCACCTGCAGGAACCCGCTGTCGATGGTGGCACCGGAGGGCACGAAGACGGGGCTGGAGAGGGTCGGGTTGAAGGCCACCACTTCCCGGGCGTCCTGCTCGGCGCTGTTGAGCAGGATCTTCTGCCGCTCGTGATGCAGGTCGAGCTGGATCACTCCCGCGGCCACGACCATGGCGCAGCCCACGGCGAGGAGGGCCGTGACGGTGATCCGCACTCGGACGCTCCCCACGAAGCGGGAGATGAGCCGCCTCATCCGACTGGCACCTCTACGAGGCGGTAACCCTGGCTGCGTACGGTCTCGACGTGCGAGGGCCTTCCGGGTTGGTCGAGCTTCCGACGGAGGTAGCCGACGTAGACCTCCACCACGTTGGGGTCCCGGTCGGCCGCCGGGTCCCAGACGTGATCGAGCAACTCGGCTTTGGACACGTTCCGGTCGGTGCAGTGCAGCAGATACACGAGGAGGGCCAGCTCGCGTCGAGTCAGGGACACCTCCTCACCAGCCCGCCAGCAGCGATGGTTGGCGGTGTCCAAACGCAGGTCGCCGAACTCGAAGACGGCGCCGACCGGGGCTCCGCCCCGCCGGATGAGGGCTCTCAGACGGGCCAGCAGCACCGGGTAGGAGAACGGCTTGGACAGGAAGTCGTCGGCACCGCAGTCGAGGGCCTCGGTTTGATCATCCTCGTCCTGCTTGGCGGTCAGCATCAGCACCGGGACGTTGGCGCCGGCGGCCCGCAGCTTGGACACCACCTCGTAGCCGCTCAGGCGGGGCAGCATGAGGTCGAGGATGATGGCGTCGTAGTTGCCGCTCAGGCTCCGCTCGAGCCCGGTCTCCCCGTCGGCGGCCAGTTCCACGCCGTAGCCCTCGGCCGCCAGTCCCCGCTCGAGCGAGCGGGCCATGGCCGCCTCGTCTTCCACGACAAGTATTCGCACCGCCCCCAGTCTGCCGCGCCGGAGACGTGATCGCCGTCCGCGCCGCTCTACAGTTCTCGGATGGGGGATCTCCGTACCGATACCGAACCGTCCGAAGTGGGTCTCGACCCGTCCCGCTTGGCCCGCATCGACCGGCACTTCGCTTCCTACGTGGAGGACGGTCGCCTACCGGGCTGGTTGATAGTGGTGGCTCGTCGGGGCCGGGTGGCCCACGTCGGGTCCAACGGCTGGCGTGACCGTGAGGGGAACCGGCCGGTCACCACCGACACCCTCTGGAGGCTGGCTTCGATGACCAAGCCGGTGACCTCAGTGGCCGCTCTCATGCTCTACGAGGAGGGCGCCTTCGAGCTGAAGGATCCCATCTCCCGCTGGCTGCCGGAGTTCGCCGAGGCGCGGGTGTACGAGTCGGGCGGGTCGTCGAATCCGACCACCCGGCCGGCCGAGGAGCCCATCCGGGTCTGGCATCTGCTCACCCACACCGCCGGCCTCACCTACGGCTTCCACCACTCCCACCCGGTGGACGCCATGTACCGGGCGGCGGGCTTCGAGTGGGGCACGCCGCCCGGGGCCGACCTGGCCCGCTGCTGCGAACTTTGGGCTGAGCAGCCGCTGCTGTTCGAGCCGGGACGCGAATGGAACTACTCGGTGGCCACCGACGTCCTCGGCCGCCTCGTGGAGGTGGTCTCGGGCGAGACCCTGGAGCAGTTCTTTCACTCACGGGTGCTCGGACCGCTCGGCATGCAAGACACCGGCTTCTGGGTGACCGAGGAGCGCGCCGAGCGGCTGGCCGCCGCCTACGCCGCCAACCCGGCCGGCCGATCGGCGCCGGCGGTGCCCTTCGACGGTAGCGGCGCGCTGTCGCCGCCTTCGAGCCTCTCAGGCGGCGGCGGCCTGATCGGACCGGCCGGCGATTACCTGCGCTTCGCCGAGATGCTGCGCCGGGGCGGGGAGCTCGACGGGGTGCGGCTGCTGTCGCCCCGCACCGTCGCCTACATGACGGCCAACCATCTGCCCGGCGGCGTGGACCTGGAGCAGTTCGGTCGGCCACTGTTCGCCGAAACCACTTTCGACGGTGTCGGGTTCGGCCTCGGGGTGTCGGTGGTGACCGATCCGGTCAAGGGCAAGGTGTTGAGCCGGGCCGGGGAATTCGGCTGGGGCGGGGCCTTCAGCACGTTCTTCTTTGTCTCGCCGGCCGAGGACCTCACGGTGGCGCTGTTCACTCAGCTGCTGCCCTCGAGCACCCATCCCATCCGCAGCGAGCTCAAGCAGCTGGCCTACCAGGCCATCATCGACTGAACGGGTCTCGCCGCCCGGCGACGGGCCGGGGCACGCCCGGCGTCGGGCCAGAGGAAATCAGGCGACGGGAGTGGCGATACGGGCCACGGGCCGGCAGCCGGCGCAGGCGCTGGCGACGAGCCCGGCGGCGCGGGCCCGGCAGATGAGCAGCGAGATCACCGCTCCCGACCCGCTCCAGAACCACCCGGTGAGGGTGTGGGCCCCGAGGAACACCGACATCGGGGTCATCATGAGCAGCACCAGGGTGGTCGCCCCGCTGCCCAGATAGACCACCGTCCACACGATCGACAGGGTCCGGGTGAGCGAGCGCCGGGCGGCCAAACCGTCGGCCGCGGTGGGCACCAGGTCGCGGGCCAGGCGCACGACCAGCGGCTCGCTGGTGAACATGGTGGCGAGGAACATCAGCCCGAACCCGGCCGTCTCGGCCACGGGTATGGCGAAGTACACGAAAGGATGACCCGAGAGGATGGCGGCGAGCCCCCGCAAGGTGGCCATGAACACCGTGATGAGCAGCATGCCCGACACCCGGTGATTGCGGAAATGCTGGTAGGCGGCGACGGTGTAGGCGTAGACGACCGACAGGCCGATGGCCCAGGTGATGGTCCCGGCGGCCATAACGACGTAGAACAGCAGCAGCGGGATGAGCGTCGCCACCAACAGAGCGGGTATGGCTCCCCGCACGAGACTCAACGCCGTCCGCCACACAGATCTCTTGTCGGTGCCCTCGGGCATTTCCTTGACGACCCCTAACCGGCGGCCGGCAACGGTTAGCCTGCTCGGGTGCTCCCCAATACCCACGGGGAAGGCGGTGCGGTGACCACCGCCCCGGCGACCACCGCTGAGTGGCTGCTCCCCCGGTTTGCCGGGTACCGCCGGCCCCGGGTGCTCCAAGCCGATCGCGCCCTGGTCGCCGCTCTCCTCGCGCTGGCGGCCGTTCTGCGGGTGCCGAACCTGGGCCGGGCCTACTGGATCGACGAGGGGATAAGCGTCGGGATCGCGTCCCACCCCCTCACCCAACTGCCCCGTCTGTTGCGCCAGGACGGATCTCCGCCCCTCTTCTACGTCCTGCTTCACTTCTGGCTCGAGACCGTGGGCCACTCCGAAGTAGCGACCCACCTACTTCCCCTGCTCGTCTCGCTGCTCACCATTCCGGCAGGCTACTGGGCCGCCACCGAGCTTTTCGATCGGCGGGCCGGGCTGGCCGCCGCCGGGCTGCTGGCCACCAACCCCTTCCTCAACTGGTACTCGACCGAGACGCGCATGTACACGCTGGTGGTCCTCCTGGTACTGATCGGGGTGACCTTCGCATGGAGGGCCCAGCGAGACCGGAGTGCGGCCGATGCTATCAAGGCGGTGATCGCCTACGCCGCCTTGATGTACACCCATGACTGGGGCATCTACCTGCTCGGCGCCACCGCGTTGGTCCTGTTCCTGATGACCTGGCGGCGCGGCGACCGGACGGTCTCTCTGTGGGTGGCGGGCGGCGGCTCGGCGGTAGTGGTCCTGTGGCTCCCGTGGCTCCCCTCATTCCTCTACCAGGCCGGCCACACTGCGGCGCCGTGGGCCGTCCGGCCGGGAATCGGTGACATCTTCGCCGACCCCGCCTCGGTGCTCGGGGGCACCCTGGGTTTCTTGGTGGCACCGGCCTTGGCCATCGGTTCGTACGTGTGCTGGAGCAAGCTGGCGCCGGGCCACCGCCAAACGGCGGGGGCCATGGCCTGGGTGGCCTTGGCCGCCACCGTGGCGGGGTACGTCGGCGCGCTGATCGAGCCGTCGTGGACGGCCCGCTACCTGGCGGTGATCGTGGCGCCGTACCTGCTGGCCGCGGCCGGGGCCCTGTCGACGACGTTGAGGGGCCGGGTGGTGCTGGCCTCGGTGGGGTCGGGGCTGGCTCTGTGGTCGATCGTCGGAAGTCTGCTGCCCAACCCCAACGGGCGTTACGCCAAGGACAATATGGCGGCCATCGCCGGTGCCGCCCGCCCCTACCTGGCCGCCGGCGACATGGTGGTGGTGGACCAGACCGAGCAACTCGCCGTCGCCCGCCACTACCTGCCCGGGGACCTCCAGTACCTGACGCCTTCGGGACCGGTCGCCGATCCGACGGTGGTGGACTGGCGCAACCTGGTGCAGCGACTGCAGCAGGCGACGCCCTGCGAGGCCATAGGCCCCACCCTGCGGTCGTTGGCCATCGGGTCGAGCGTCCTCGAGATCCTTCCCGCCCGCAAGCTGGGGGCCAGCGGTTCGGCATGGTCCAAGGCGGTCACCGGCCAGGTCCTCGCCGTCGACGGCTTCTTGAGCCGCGACCCCAGCCTGCGGATCGTGGCGCTGTTCAGGCAGGGCCTGCACCCCCAGCCCTACGCCCCGGTAGAGGGAGTCCTCTACCAGAAGACGGCGCGGACGCCTCCCTGCACCTGATGGCGGCCGCGCTGCTGGCGGCCGCCGTGGTCGCCCTCGGCCGCCTGCTCGGCTGGCAGGGCGTGGACATGGCCGCTCAGGTGTACCGGGTGGACAGCCTGCGCCGCAACGGCTTCACGCTGTGGGATTTCAGCTGGTACGGGGGGCACTGGACCCTCGACTACAGCCTGCTGTACCCGCCAATGGCCCGGTTGCTCGGCATCACCGCGACCACCATTGCGTCGGCGGCGCTGGCCGCGCTGGCCTTCGACCGCCTGGCGCGCCGCCACCTCGGGGAGGGGGCGGCGGTGGCTTCGCTGGTGTTCGCGGCGGGGACCCTCGTGTCGGCCTCGATCGGCCAGTTGACCTTCCTCGGCGGCGAGGCCTTCGGCCTCGGGGCGGTCTGGGCCCTGTCGGGTCGCCGGCGCTTCATCGCCGTGCTGCTGGCCTTGGGCGCCACCCTTACCAGCCCGCTAACCGGCGCCTTCGTGGCTCTCGCCGGCGCGGCGTGGGCCCTCGACCGCTGGTGGGCGCGCGACCCGGCCGGATGGTGGGGGGTGGCGGTGGCCGCAGCCGGGGCGGTGCCGGTCCTCGTCGCCGCGGTGGTCTTCCCCGGCGACGGGCCGATGCCCTACCCGGCCGTCGACTGGCTGTGGGAGATGACCGTGGCCGCCGTCGTGGTCGCCCTGGCCGGCCGCCGATGGCGCCCGCTCAGCATCGGCGGCCTGCTGTACATGGCCAGCGCAACCGTCTCCTTCGCCGTCCCGAGCGCTTTGGGCGGCAACGTGGGGCGCCTCGAGGACCTGGTGGCGCTGCCCGTGGCGCTGGCCCTGGCCTGGTCACGCCGTCGGCTCCTGGCGCCGGTGGCGGCGCTGCCTCTAGCCCTCTCGCAGTGGGCGCCGGCCTGGGGTGCCTTCGCCGTCGCCCCCGCCGCCCCCGCCGCCCACCGGTCCTTCTACGACCCGCTGGTGCAGGTCCTCGCCGCCCGGGCCGCGACCGGACCACCCGGGCGGGTCGAGGTGGTTCCTACGGCGTGGCACTGGGAAGCGGCATGGGTCGCTCCCGTCGTGCCGCTGGCCCGGGGTTGGGAACGCCAGCTCGACGAGGCCGACAACCCGATCTTCTACCGGGCCGGCGCCCTCAACGGGGCGAGCTACCGGGCCTGGCTGCTCGCCAACGGCGTCCGCTTCGTGGCCCTCCCGGCGGCCGAGCTCGACATGGCCGGACGAGCCGAAGGGCACCTCGTATCGGCGGGGCTGGTGCCGGGCCTGCGGCTGGTCTGGAGGTCGCCGCAGTGGCAGCTGTACGTGGTAGCGGGAAGCCCGGGCATCGTGTCGGGGCCGGCCGAGCTCGTATCCACCCGCGCCGCCCGGATCCGGGTGGACGTGCGGGCGCCGGGGATCGTGGCGGTGCGGGTCCGCTGGACACCGGATTGGTATGTGGCGTCGGGGTCGGGGTGCGTGTCGGGCCACGACGGGTGGATCGATCTGCACGCCTCCCGACCGGGGCCGGTCAGCCTCGCTCTGTCCCCCCTCCATCCGGGTCGCGGCGCCTGCCCGGGACCGGCGCTGACCGCCCGGCGCGGCTGACCCGCCGTATCATCGGGATCACGATGCGACCTCTCTCCTGCCTCGAGGTCACCAACTCGGCGCCGGGTTTCGCTCTCGACATTCTCGATCCCGCGACCAGGGCCCAGGTGGCGGCCCACCTGCTGCGCTGCGACGACTGCCGGCGGCGGGTCACCTCGATGCAGTCGTCGGCGGCGGAGCTGCTCGACTTGAACCGCGGCGACGGTCCCCCCTCCGGCCGGCGGCCCGAGTCGTGGTCGGCCGGCTGGGGCGGCGAATCGTGGTCGGCCGGGTGGGGCGGCGAGCCCGACGTCCCCTCCGACTGGGCCGCCCCCGATGACGCCGACTGGCTGGAAGACTCCGACGGGTCCACGCCTGCGGTGCGCCCGGTCCGGCGTCGCCTCCGTACCGTTCTGTCGGTAGCCGCCGCCGCTCTGCTCGTGGTCGGCACGACGCTCGGACCCGAACTCGAACAGGCGGCATCGCACCCCGAGAACCCGACGGTGACCGCCCGGTTGATGGCCGCCGGCTCGGCGGTCGGCACCGTCGCCCTGTTCACCGGCGCGGTGGAGGCCATCGACGTGGCCGTCGAGGGCCTGTCGGAGTCGGGGACCATGGACATCCTGGTGGTCGACCGGTCCGGCACGGCCACATCGGTCGGCCAGATCGAGGTCTCCCGAAACCGCGGGGCCTGGCTCGGGCACCCGCCGGTGCTCCTCGGTTCGTTGACCAGCCTGGTCCTCGTCGACGGCCAGCGGCGGGAGGTCGCCTCGGCCGCCCTGGCCACCTGAACCGGGACCGGTCACCAGCACCAGCACCAGCACCGGTGCCGGCACCGGCACCGGCACCGGCACCGGGGGAAAACCAGTTTCGTCCGTGCCACCCGGTGGCTACGGTCGACGCGTGCGCCTCCTCCGCCAGCCCCGCCTGGCTCTCATGTTCGCCGGCGCCGCCCTCAACGAGATAGGCAGCTGGGCCTCCATCATCGCCTTTTGGGGTTACGCCGCCTATCGGTTCCACTCCAGCCCCGACCAGATCGCCCTCGTGAGCGTCATGTGGTCGGCACCGGGTGCGCTGTTCGGTCTGGTCAGTGGCGGGCCCATAGACCGCTACGGGCCCAAAGTGGTGATGATCGCCGCCGACGTGGTCGGCTTCGTGGCCGCGGTGGGGATGGTGTGGTCCACCACCTACCTCCAACTGGTCACCATGGTGACCCTCTCGGGCACGGCCGGGGCGTTCGGGCGGCCGGCGGCGACCAGCCTTGCGCCCCGGCTGGTCGACGACACGGAGCTTCTGGCGGCCAACGCCCTGCTCGGCTTGACGACCCAGGTAGCCCTGGTCGTCGGGCCACTGGTGGCGTCGGTCGCCATATCGGTGTGGAGTGTGCGGGCCGCCTTCGTGGTCGACGCGGCCACCTTCGTGGTCGGAGCCCTGACCACCCTGCCCCTGCGTCTGCGCCCCGTGCGCCCCGTCGACGTCCACGACGGGGCCGGAGCGACCCACGGGTCTGGAACCTCCGACCTGTGGAGCGGCCTGCGGCTGGCGTGGCGGGTGGGGAGCGTCCGGCGCACGCTTCTCGTCGGTCTGGCCCTGTTCGGCTCGTGGGGAGCGTCGATGGTGATGGAGCCGTTGTACGTGCGCGATGTCCTGCACCGCTCGAGCGCCACCTTCGGATGGCTGCAGACGGTGTTCGGCCTCGGCCTCATCGTCACCACCCTCCTTCTGCCCCGGCTGGGCGAGCGGGTGGTCAACGGGCGGGCCCAGGCCCTCTCGGTGATGGCCTCGGCCGGGGCGGTGACCCTGTACCTGGCCACCAGCTCCCTGGTGGCCGCCGCGGTAGGGATCTTCCTGTGGGGCGTCCTCACCAGCCTGTTCCTCCCGCCCTTCTACACCCTGCTGCAACGCTCGACCCCGGCCGACAGCCACGGGCGGATCATGGCGACGGCCGGGATGGCCAACGGCGTGGCCGGTCTCGTCACGACCCCGCTGGCCGGGGTGGTGGTCGCCGCGGTCGGGGTGCGCACCACCGCCTTGGCCGTCGCCGCCGGCCTGCTCGCGGCCGGCGCGTCGGGGTGGCTGGCCGATCAGGGAGCGGCGAACAGCGAGTCGAGGGCGGCGGCCAGGGCCGGGTAGGCCGACTCCTCGGCCGAGCTGTCAGGGGTGGAGTCGATGTCGGTCAGGTGGCCGAGAAGGCTGAGCGAGATGAGGTTCCGTTCCACCGCCCCGCCGTCGGTCCCTTCGGGCAGGGAGACCGCGTCGCCCCACTCCATGACCACCTTGTAGCTTCCGGGGCGGCCCTCATGCGGATCGAGCCGGGCCTCGGAGATGACCCGGGGAGGCACCCTTCCCAGAATGGTGCGCTGCCAGCCGGCCATCTCGTCGAGGGGCAGGTTGGGCACGTTGAGGTTGACCAGCACGGGGACCGGCACCCCGCTGCCGGCCAGGGCGCCGGTCACCGCCGATGCGGCGGCCGCGGCCGACTCCCAGTGCATCCCTTTCAGCATGTCGTCCCACCCCTGGCCTTCGATCCCGTAGCCCTCCACCGCCTGGCTGACCGCCACCGCCGGGATGCCCCGCGTCCGCGCCGTCAAAGCCGCCCCGACGGTGCCGGAGTGGTACACCGAGCGGCCCACGTTGATCCCGGGGTTGATGCCGGCCACGACCAGATCGAAAGGCGGCCCGAAGACCCCGAGACCGGCGAAGAGGACGCACAGGGCGGGCGGGCCGCTCACCGTCCACGCCTCGTGCACGCCGGCGACGTCGCAGCGGCGGACCTCCGGACGCATCTCGTTGAGGACGCCCAGCGAGGCGGCCGCCCCGGAGAACTCCCGGTCAGGGGCGATCACCGTGACCTCACCGTGAGCGGCCACCGCCCGGGCCAGGACATGTATGCCCTCGGAGTCGATTCCGTCGTCGTTGGTCACGAGGATGCGCACACCTACTTACTACTACGGTCTCGGGCATGCTCTACGCGTGGGGTTTCGACCGTATCGGCGTGGTCGCCGGTGACCTGTTCTTCGTCGACCCTGACCCGGCCCCGGGCCAGGAGGGAGCCGAGCACGGCGTCCGCCTGGAGGTGCGCCTGCTCGAGCGGCCACCGCTGACCGGCTCGGTGTACGCCGCCCAACCCATAGTCATAGACCGACCGGTGTGGCGGGCCGACCTGCTCGAGACGCTGAGCGGCGAACCCGGCAGCCACGACCGGACCCACCACCACCCCCGCTTCCGGGGTTGGGAGCCGGGGAGCCGCCAGTACGAGGAGGGCCTGTCCACCGACCCCCTCGGGTGGCTGCAGCAGCGGCTGGAGGACCTACCCGGTCTCCTCTCCGGGGCCGACCTGCCCCCCGATACCGCCGGTCCGGGCGACGCCGAGGCCCTGGCCCGGGTGGCGCCCCTCATCGCCTCCGCCGTATCGGATCTGCTCTTTCAGGTCCGACGCGGGGAGCTCGGCAACCCCCCCGAGGGGGTACCGGCCGATCAACTGACCGGAGCGCGCGTCAGCTGGCTGTGAACCCGGCGTCGGGCTCGTCGGCCTCGGGGTGACCGTTGGCGGTGATCGCCACGGGGTTGCCGTGCACGTTCACCGCCACCTGGTCCTGGGTCTGCTCGGCCCGCACCACGTGCATGACCGCGTTGACCAGGGCCAGATGGGTGAACGCCTGCGGGAAGTTGCCGAGGTGGCGGCCGTTGCGGGGGTCGAGCTCCTCGGCGTAGAGCTCGAGGGGGCTGGCCAGGGAAAGCAGCCGTTCGCAGAGTCTCCGCCCCCGGTCCATCTCGCCGATCTCCACCAGGGCCGACACCAGCCAGAACGAGCAGATGGTGAACGTGCCCTCGTGGCCCTCGAGTCCGTCGCTGGTCTCGTCGGTGCGGTAGCGCAGCACCAGGCCGTCCTCGGTCAGTTCGTCGGCGATAGCCAGGACGGTGGCCTGGATGCGCGGGTCGTCCGGCGGCAGGAAACGCAGCAGGGGCAGCAGCAGCAGCGAGGCGTCGAGGTTCGTCGAGCCGTAGTGCTGGACGAACACGCCCCGCTCGTCGACCCCGCGGGCGCAGATGTCGGCGTGGATCTGATCGGCCAGCGACTGCCATTTCTCGGCGTAGTCGGGCTTCTCGTACATGTGGGCCAGGCGGGCCCCCCGATCCAGAGCGACCCAGCACATCAGCTTGCTGCTGGTGAAGTGCTGCGGGTCGCCTCTCACCTCCCAGATACCGCGGTCGGGCTCCTCCCAGTTGGCCGCCGCCGCCTCGACCTGTCGGAGCAGGAAGGGCCACATCGACTCCTGCAGCCGGCTGCGGGACCGGACGTGGAGGAGGACCGAGTCGAGGACCGCGCCCCACACGTCGTGCTGCCGCTGGTTGTAGGCGCCGTTGCCGATCCGCACCGGGGATGCCCCCTCGTAGCCCGACAGGTGCGGGAGGGTCGACTCGGCCAGGTCGGTCTCGCCTCCGACCCCGTACATGATCTGAAGGTCGGAGTCGCGCGACGCGTCGCCGATGAAGTAGAAGAAGTCGTCCGCCACCCGGTCGAAGCCGAGGGTGTAGAGCCCCCACAGCGCGAAGGTGGAGTCGCGCACCCAGGCGTAGCGGTAGTCCCAGTTGCGCTCCCCCTGGGGGGTCTCGGGCAGGCTGGTGGTGGCGGCCGCCAGGAGGGCCCCAGTGGGGGCGTAGGTGAGACCCTTGAGGGTCAGCGCGCTGCGCTGCAGGTAACTGCGCCAGCGGTGATCGGGGAAGGTCCCCCCGGTGATCCACTGGCGCCAGTGCTCCGAGGTTCGGGACATGCGGGCGGCGGCGTCGGCGAAGGTGCGCGGCGCGGGCAGCGGCGACCACGAGAGGGCGACGAAGTGCTCGTCGCCCTCGGCCATGCGGGTCCGGGCCTTCAGGCAGCGGCGCTCGATACCCGGGCGCAGGTCGGTGGTCAGCCGCAACTGCACCCCCGATCCGTCGTGGGATGTCACCAGCTCCCCGTAGCCGTCACCCTGGTACTCCCAGCGGGCCTCGTCGCGGCCGTAGTCGAACATCGGCTCGCAGGTCATGGACAGGTCGACGGTGCCGCTCACGCATTTCACCGTCCGTAGGAGGCAGTGCTCGGCGTCGTGGTCGGTGGGCGAACGGCGATGGGTGTGTGACCTCTGGTCGACGTTGTGCCAGGGACCGACCACGAGGGCGTCGCGGACGATCAGCCACCCGGTGCGGGTCTGCCAGGTCGTCTCCAGCATGAGGCTGCCGGGCAGGTAGCGGCGGGCCGCCGGGACGATCTCGTCGTAGGGGCCCACCCGGAAGCTCCCGGCGCTGCGGTCGAGCAGCGCGGCGAAGATGCTCGGGGAGTCGGGCCGGGGCAGGCACATCCACTCCACCGCCCCCGAAGGGGCGATGAGACAGTTGGTCTCGCAATCGGACAGGAAGGCGTAGTCGCCTATGGGCGGGAAGGCGCTACCCCCCGCCGTCCACATTCCAGAGTCGGCCTGGAAGGCTCCAGTGGACGCGTCGGGCGAGGACGGGGTCTTATCCACCCCAACAAGTTAAGCCCGACCGGGGCGCCGGGGCGGGCCGGGCGCGCCGAGCACCCGGGGGACCGATCAGCTGCGCGCCGGCGCCAACCGCTTGAGAGCCAGGCCCCCCTCGAAGGGACGGCGCTGGAACGCCGCGGGAGCGACGTAGCCGGTCGGGCCCAGGGGCTTGTGGACGTCCTCGACGAGCGGCCCGATCTCGGCCGCGATCGGGGCCAGGGCGTCGAGGTCGAACCCGTAGAGACGACCGGCGTTGCCAGCCAGGATCTTGCGGGTGTTCTCCACCGACTCCGAGTGCAGAGCCCACTGGATGGCCACCTTGGAGTCGGGCGTGGTCCCCTCCTCGTGGGGGTAGTCGCTCCCCCACAGGATGTGGTCGGCGCCGACGAAGCCGATCATGTCGAGCTCGTAGGGACTGAAACCCGACGAGCCGAAGTACACGTTGCGCTTGACGTACTCGCTGGGGCTCAGGCTGAGCTCGTCCACCGAGGAGCCCCCGAAGATGCCGTAGGTGCGGTTCTCGGCCGAGGACTTCATGGTCGGCACCATGGCGTCGAGGGTCGCCACCACCATCCGGACCCAGAGCGTGCCCTGCTCGGTGGGCACGAAACGCAGGTTCGGGTAGCGCTCGAAGACGCCGGCCAGGATCAGATGGCCGAGGGTCCGCTGGGCCCAGGACGCCATCTCGGTGATGAGCACCGGGTTGGACGCCGGCTGGTCCATGGGCATGATGGGGCTGCCCGCACCCGAGTGCTGCACGACGGTCAGGTCGAGGTCGTGGCAGAGAGCCCACAGCGGCTCGTAGCAGGTGTGGAACAGGGGGGCCACCACCTCGTCGCCAGGCGACACGGCGGGCACGAGGACGCCACCGAAGCATCCCTGCTCGACGCCCCATTTGATCTCCTCGATGGCCAGATCGACATCGTTGGGGAAGATCTGGATCAAACCCCGCCGCCGGGCCGGGGCCTGGGACACGAAGTCGACCTGCCAGCGGTTGTGGGCCTTGACCCCCGCCCAGCGCTTGTCCAGTTCGTCGGCCGTGCGGGGCAGGCTGATGGTGATATTGGGAGTGGTGGGGAAGAAGGGGGGGACGGTGTTGGGGAACAGAAGTTCCCCGGCGACGCCGTCGGCGTCCATCTCGGCCATCCGGAAGTCGTGGTCCCAGTTGCGTTTGGCCGTGGCGATGATCAGATCGTCGAAGGGGCTTATGTAACTGTCGGCCCACGCGTCGAAGTCGTCGTGCAGGCGGGTCGGCAGGTAGGGCTTGTAGTCACGGAGGTCGGCTCCGGCGTGGGTGTCCGCCGAGATCACCACATAACGATCGCCATCATCCCACTTAACGGTCATGTTCTCAGACTAGGGATATCTTTGACATCTGTCAATGATCCGGAGCGTTCGGGGCGCTCGGGGCGCTCGGGGCGCTCGGAGCGTTCGGGGCGCTCGGGGCGCTCGGGGCGCTCGGGCGCTCGGGCGGTCAGGCGGTGACGCGTGCCGACGCCCCCGCCGACAGGTCGAGGACGGCACCGGTCATGTGGCGGGCCTCGTGGCTGCAGAGGAACACGACCATCGCCGAGATCTCCTCGGGCTCGAGCACGGCGTCGGGCTGCACGTGCAGCAGGCCGAGGAAGGCCTTGGCGTCCTCGAAGGTGGGTGCTTCGAGGTCGGGACGCACCTTGCGGGCCAGCCCGTCGTTGTGCACCATCGGGGTGTCGATGTTGCCCGGGGCGATGGCGTTGACGGTGATGCCGAAGCGGGCCAGGTCCTGCGCCGTGCTCTTCACCAGACCGATGACCCCCCATTTGGACGCCACGTAGGCCCCCATCCCGCCGCTGGCGCCCCGCCCCATCATGGAGGAGATGCCAATGATCCGGCCCGAGCCTCCTTTGATCATGTGCGGGGCAGCGGCCCGGAAGGTGTGAAAGGTCCCGGTCAGGTTGGTGTCGATCACGTCGGCCCAGCGGGCCGGATCGGCCACCTGTACGGGGTCGCCCCCGCTGATCCCGGCGTTGGCCACGGCGATGTCGAGCCGGCCGGCGTCGGCCACCACCGCGCCCACCGCGGCGTCGAGCGAGGCGAAGTCCCTGACATCGACCCGCTCGGCCCACACCCGGCGGCCCTCGGCGCGGATCATGTCGGCGGTCGCCTTCAGGTCCTCCTCCCGGGCCAGGGGGTAGTCGAGGGTCGGGAGGTCGTGGCACTGGTCGAAGATGGCCACGTCCGCTCCCTCCCGGGCGAGAGCCAACGCATGACTGCGTCCCATTCCCCTGGCCCCACCCGTGACCAGAGCCACCTGACCGTCGAACCGTCCCATGGAGCGGGCAGGTTAGACACTCCGGGCGCCGATCGCGCCGGATGGCGGCGATCCCGCCGCTCCTGCGGGTACCGGCCCGGCCCGGGTAGCGTGACCCGCCATGGAGCCGGTGGAAGAGTCGCATGAGTTGCAGCGCAGGGCCAGGACCATCCGGGACCGCGCTTTCGGCACGCGGGTCACGTTCTCCCCCAAGGTGTTCATACCTCTGACCATGCTGTGCCGCGACCGCTGCGGCTACTGCACTTTCGCCAAGGCCCCGGCCCGCATCGACTCGCCCTTCCTCAGCCCCGACGAGGTCCTCGACCTGGCCCGCCGGGGGGCCGAGGTGGGCTGCCACGAGGCGTTGTTCACCCTCGGCGAGCGTCCCGAGGAGCGCTACCCCCTGGCCCGGGCCTGGCTGTCCGAGCACGGTTACCGCTCCACCGTCGACTACCTGGTGGCCATGTGCCGCCTGGTGATCGACGAGACCGGTCTGCTCCCCCACGCCAACGCCGGGGCCCTCTACGCCGAGGAACTGTCGGCGCTGCGCCCGGTTACGGCCAGCCAGGGAATGATGCTCGAGACCCTCAGGGAGGACATCGAGGCCCACCGGGGTTCCCCGGACAAGCTGCCGGCCCGGCGCCTGGCCACGCTGGAGGAGGCCGGGCGCCTGGCCATCCCCTTCACGACCGGAATCCTCGTCGGCATCGGCGAGACCCGCGCCGACCGCATCGAGGCCATCGAGGCCATCGCCGCCGCCCACGGCCGCCACGGCCACGTCCAGGAAGTGATCGTCCAGAACTTCCTGCCCAAGCCGGGGACGGCCATGCACCGGGACCAACCGTGCCCCGACGCCGACTTCCTCGAGGCCATCGCCCTGGCCCGGACCATCCTCCCCCCCGAGGTGCACCTGCAGGCCCCGCCCAACCTGTCCGACGACTTCGGGCGCCTGCTCGACGCCGGCATCGACGACTGGGGCGGGGTGTCGCCGGTGACCGCCGACCACGTGAACCCTGAGCGGCCGTGGCCTTCCCTCGAACGCCTGCGGGCGGCCACTGAGGCGGCCGGCAAGACTCTGGCCCCGCGCCTCACCATCTATCCCGAGTTCGCCGCCGACCCCGGCAGGTGGCTCGACGCCGATATGCGCTTCGCCGTGCTCGACCGTTGCGACGCCGAGAGCCTGGCGCGCGACGACCCCGGCTCGGTCTTCCCCCAGAAGGTCGGCGAGTACCGCAACATCGGCGACGGCGCCGAGGTCATCCTGGTCGGCCGGCGGTCGACCCAGTGGTACTCCGGGGCCGACCGCAGCCCCACCCGGCTGGTCGGCGCCGAGGCACCCGAGCGGCGGTTGGCCCCGGGGCCGGTGGCCGACGTGCTGACCGGTGTGCGTCTCGGTCAGGAACCCGGGGAGGAAGAGCTCACGGTGCTGTTCTCGGCGCGCGGAGCCGAGGTGGCGGCGGTGGCCGCGCTCGCCGACGAGCTGAGAGCCGAGGCGGTCGGCGACACGGTGACGTGGGTCTCCAACCGCAACATCAACTACACCAACGTGTGCACCTTCAAGTGTCGCTTCTGCGGCTTCTCCAAGGGCCCGTTGTCTTTGAACCTGCGGGGCACGCCCTACCTTCTCACCCTCGAGGACATCGCGGCCCGGACCCGCGAGGCCTGGGACATGGGAGCCACCGAGGTCTGCCTGCAGGGAGGCATCCATCCCGACTTCGACGGCGACTACTACATCGACGTTACGAGGGCGGTCAAAGAGGCCGCTCCCGACATCCACGTGCACGGCTTCACCGCCCTGGAGGTCACCGAGGGGGCCCGGCGCCTCGGTGAGCCGCTGGAGACCTACCTGAGGCGCCTCATGGACGCCGGCCTGCGCAGCCTCCCCGGGACCGCGGCGGAGATCCTCGACGACGGCATACGGGCCACGCTCTGCCCGGACAAGATCGACACCCAGCAGTGGCTCGACGCCCATCGCTCGGCCCACCGGGTCGGCCTGCGGTCCAACATCACCATCATGTTCGGATCCATCGAGACCCCCCGCCACTGGGCCCGTCACCTGGTCATAACCCGCGACCTGCAGAAGGAGACCGGCGGCTTCACCGAGTTCGTCGCACTCCCCTTCGTGCACATGGCCGCCCCCATCTACCTGCAGCGCAAGTCCCGCCGCGGACCGACGTGGCGCGAGGTGGTGCTCATGCACGCCGTGGCCCGTATCGCCTACCGCGGCCTGATCGACCACGTCCAGGCGTCGTGGGTCAAACTCGGTGCCGACGGGGTACGCCAACTGCTCCAAGCGGGAGTGGACGACCTCGGGGGCACCCTCATCGACGAGAACATCTCCCGGGCCGCCGGGGCCTCCCACGGGCAGGGCATGCAGGAGGACGGTTTCCGGTCGATCACCTCACCGCTTGGGCGCACCCTGGAACAGCGGACCACCCTGTACGGCAGGGTGGCCGCGGCCCTCTGACGGGGCCGGAGGGGTACGGCCCGAGCGGCAGCTCCTAAGGTCGGGCCCATGAGAGCTGTTGTGTGCCGGGAGATCGGCGGTCCCGACCTCCTGACCATCCAGGACGTGGCCGAACCGGTCGCGGGGCCGGGGCAGGTGCTGGTCGAGGTCCGGGCCTGCTCGGTCAACTTCCCCGACCTGCTCATGATCCAGAACCTGTACCAGTTCAAGCCGGAGTTGCCGTTCATCCCCGGCAGCGAGGTGGCCGGTGTGGTCCGCGCCGTCGGGGACGGCGTCGACCGCTTCTCGCCCGGCGACAGGGTTCTCGGCAGCTCGCTGTTCGTGGGAGGGCTGGCCGAGCTGGCGGCGCTGTCGGCCGACACGACAGTCGCGGTACCCGACGATGTCAGCTTCGAGGACGCCGCCGGGCTCCTCTACGCCTACGGCACCTCCCAGTACGCGCTGAAGGACCGGGCGCGCCTGCAGCCGGGCGAGACCCTCCTGGTGCTCGGCGCGGCCGGAGGGGTGGGTCTGGCGGCGGTGGAGATCGGAGTCCTGATGGGCGCCCGGGTCATCGCCGCCGCCTCGACCGCCGAGAAGCTAGAGCTGTGCCGGGCCCACGGCGCGGCGGAGACCATCAACTACAGCCGCGAGGACCTGAAGACCCGGGTGCGCGAGCTCACCGGCGGCGCCGGTGCGGACGTGGTCTACGACCCTGTGGGCGGCCCCTACTCGGAGCCGGCCCTGCGGTCGACGGCCTGGGAGGGACGCTTCCTCGTCATCGGTTTCGCCGCCGGCGACATCCCCAGGGTGCCGCTCAACCTGGCTCTGCTGCGCGGCTGCAGCATCGTCGGCGTGTTCTGGGGCTCGTTCGTGGGACGCCAACCGCAACGTCACCGGGCCAACGTCTCGGAGCTGGTGGAGTGGTGGCGCAACGGGTCGCTGCGACCGCACACTTCGGCGTCCTACCCGCTCGAAGCCTCGGCGTCGGCGTTCGCCGACCTGGCCGAGCGGCGGGTCATGGGCAAGGTGGTCGTGGTCCCCTGACCACGACCACCCGGGCCTACGGAGGCGGCCCCGGCGCCCCACCGGCCTCCCGCGTAGGATCGGCGGAATGAGCAGAATGGTCGATAGGGAACTCGCAGTCGATCTGAGACGATCCGCCGGGTCGGCCATGGAGGACGCCGTCGACACCCGACGCCGCATCCACGCCGACCCCGAGATCGGCCTGGAACTGCCCCACACCCAGGAGCTGGTGGCGTCGAAGCTGGCGCAGCTCGGCCTGCGGATGGTCATGGGCCGCGGGTGCTCGTCAGTGGTCGCCGTCATCGAAGGTGACCGTCCCGGACCGACCACGCTCCTGCGCGCCGACATGGATGCCCTGGAGATGCCCGAGGACACCGGCCTCGAGTTCGCATCGCGGACCGTGGGGCGGATGCACGCCTGCGGCCACGACGCCCACACCGCCATGCTCCTCGGCGCCGCCCGCCTCCTCTGCGACCGGCGTCGCGAGCTCGCCGGCCGGGTGGTCCTCATGTTCCAACCAGGCGAGGAGGGCCACGACGGGGCCAAGGTCATGCTCGACGAGGGCCTCCTCGCCGAGTACCACCCGGACCGGGCTTTCGCCCTGCACATCTCCTCGGTGCTGCCTTCCGGGTGGATCAGCACCCGACCGGGAACGCTGATGGCGTCGGCCGACGAGTTCCGCGTGACCGTCACCGGGCGGGGCGGGCACGCCTCGATGCCCCACGACGCCACTGACCCGGTCCCGGCGGCCTGCACCATCGTGACGTCGATCCAGTCCATGGTGACCCGTACCGTGCCGGCCTTCGATCCCGCGGTGGTCACCGTCAGCACCATCCACGGGGGGACGGCTACCAACGTGATACCCGAGCGGGTCGTTCTCGGCGGAACCATCCGGGCCGTCTCGGACCGCTCCCGTGATCTGGTGCTCTCCAGGCTCAGCGAGCTGTGCCGGAACGTGGCGGAGGCCCACGGCTGCCGGGCCGAGATGGAAGTCCAGCCGCACAGCTATCCCGTGACCGTCAACGACGACGACTTCGCCGCCCACACCCTCGCCGTGGCGCGCCTCCTGGTCGGCGACGGGGCCATGACGATGCCGACCCCGGTCATGGGTGCCGAGGACTGGTCCCACGTCCTGCGCCAGGTCAAGGGCAGCATGGCCTTCCTCGGAGCGGCCCCGAGCGGGGTGGCCAGTCCGGCCCCGAACCACTCGAACCACTTCGTGATCGACGAGGACGCCATGGCCGACGGGATGGCCATGTACGCGGCCATGGCTCTGAGCGGGGACGGTGAGGCGGCGTGAGCGCCACCGACGGCCTCATCGCCAACGCCGAGCGCTACTTCGAGCAGGGGTTCCACGACGGCACCCGGGCGGTGCGGCCGGCTCTGCAACTGACGGTGGTGTCGTGCATGGACTCGCGCATCGACCTGTTCTCCCTCCTCGGGCTCAAGATCGGCGACGCCCACATGATCCGCAACGCCGGCGGAGTGGTTACCGAGGACACCATCCGTTCGCTGGCCATCTCGCAGCGCTTTCTCGGCACCCGCGAGATCGTGCTGATCCACCACACCAACTGCGGCCTCGAAGGACTCGACGACCAGCGGCTCGCCGACGATCTCGAGTCGGAGACGGGTACCCGTCCGGCGTGGCGGGCGCGCGGCTTCACCGATGTGGCCGACGATGTCCGGCGGTCCATCGAAGCCATCCGGGCCGATCCGTTCGTCATGGAGAAGGGATCCATTCGCGGCTTCGTCTTCGACGTGGTGACCGGTCGCCTGGAGGAGGTCCATCCGACACCGGGATGACGACGAGATGGGGGTGTTCCCCGCGCCGTGGCATCTGGGATGCCCGAACGTGCAGGCCAGGTGGGCTCTTCAGGCAGCGGCAGGGACCGCTACCTACCCATAGGGACAGTCGGAGAGGCAGAACCGTTCCACCGGGCGGCCGAAGGCTTGCGCCCGACCCGCTCCTCCTCCATGATGGCGGCCGCAAGGTCAAAATCGAAGGGAGAATTCGGGGATGGTTTGGCAACTGAGCCAGGATCAACGGGAGTATCTCATGGCGACGGAACTCCCCGTGGACCCCGTCAGATACATCAAGGGGATCAACGAGCCGCTCGGGGAGATCTTCCAGATCTGGGTGGAGAACCGGACCCGCGAGGGGGACCTGTCGATCGCCAATCTGGTGGACTTCCTGGTTCGGGTCGATATGGGTCACGACGCCGAGTCGCTCTACGAGCACTTCTTGGGCCCGGTGGCCGAGTCCGTTGAGCAGCCGATCAAGTGGCCCAGCAATTACGACATCAGCGCGCTCGTCACCTACGAGCTCATGGTCATGCTTCAGGACATTCCCAAAGAGGAGGTGGAGAAGCCGAGCGCCGAGGAGTACCAGCAGGCGGTCCGCCAGGCGGGCGATGAGGGCCTTCGGTGGCTGGGTGACGAATACGTCCCGTCGTTCCTCCGTGACGCCTCGCTGATCGTCGAGGAAGAGTCCCAGAAGCTGATTGATGACCTCAACAATTTGGTGGAGGAGCCAGGCGACGAGGTCGAGCAGCCCCTCGAAGAGGTCCAGATCGACCCCGGCGAGCAGCAGGGAGAGTTGGCGCCGCCGGACCCGGAGAAGCAACGCAGGGCCCTCCTCGCGACGTGGCCGGGGGCCGCCTCCGCCCAGAGCGACCGCAACCAGCGGGCGCTCAAGAACCTGGCTGAGGACAGGGACGGGGCCAACCCGCTCCCCCTCCTCGTAATGGAGAACTGGATCCAGGTCGGCGAAGGGAGCGATTCGCTGAAGGAGGATGAACACCAGTTCCTGCTGGCCAACGCCACCCGGGGATCGGTGTGGATCCCCCTCAAGGGCGGCGTCTTCAATCCCGGGACGATCGCGGTGTCGGGGGACTTCACCCAGGAGGACAAGGACCGGATCGTCCGCCGATTCGCCGAGTTCTCCAAGAAGGCCGTCGAGTTCCGCTGATCCGCTTCTGCACCCGGCCTTATCCTCGGGACGACCCCTCCCTCTATAGTTCAGAAAAAAAGGGGAGGAATCCATTGGCCTACACCGTCATCCTCGTGGACGAGCCGGCACCAGGCGTTCGCCGCATCACATTGAACCGGCCCGAGAAGCGCAACGCGCTGTTCCACCCCCTCAGGGGTGAGATCCTCGACGCCCTGAGGGAAGCCGACCAGGACGACTCGATCCGGGTGAGCATCGTGCGCGGCGCCGGCAAGTGCTTCTCCGCCGGCTACGACCTCGGAGGCGGCAACGAGGGACTCGACGAGCCGTTCTACACCCCCGGAGGCGACGGCCACTGGCCCCGTCACGTAACCGAGGGATGGATGAGCATCTGGGACCTGGCCAAGCCGGTCATCGCCCAGGTCCACGGGTACTGCCTGGCCGGCGGCAGCGAGCTGGCCTCCGGCTGCGACCTCATCTACGTGGCCGAAGACGCCCAGATCGGCTACCCGGCGGTCCGATTCGGCGTAGCCGACATGCACTTCCACGCCTGGACCATGGGCATGCGCAAGGCCATGGAGGCCATGCTCACCGGCAACTCCATGAGCGGCGTGGAAGCCGTGCGCGTGGGCTGGGCCAACGATGCCTTTCCCGTCGACGAACTCGACGCCGCCGTGGTGGACGTGGCTTCACGAATCGCCAAGCTGCCGCCCGACATCGTCCAGATCAACAAGCGGGTCGTGCACCGTCAGATGGAGGTCATGGGACTTCGCACCGGCATCAGGATCGGCACCGAGCTGTGCGCCCTCGGCACCCGCCAGGAGTCCATGCGGGCGTTCATCGCCGAGATGGAAGGCGGCCTCACCGCCGCCCTGACCAAGCGCGACGCCCCCTTCGGCGACTACCGCACCTCCGACCGCCAGCCCTCGGCCGCCCCCACCGCCGGGGACTGAACCCGCGGTCCACCATCGATCACCGCGGGGCGCCCGGCGCAACGGCCGGGGCGCACCCCGGTCCGGCGCAACGGCCCGGGCGCCCTCCGGGACCCGGCTCGGTCAGATGCACACCCCGTCACGGGCCAGTTGCTGCACCTTATCGGCGTCGATGTCGAGAACCTGGCCCAGGACCCCGACGGTGTCGGCTCCCAGGCAGGGGGCCGACGCCGGCACGCGCTGAGCGGTGAGCGACATCCGCACCGGGTCACCGACGTGGCGCTCGGACCCCACCTCGGGGTGGTTCAACTCGACGAGAAAGCCGCGGGCCCGCAGGTGGGGGTCGTCGAGATGGTCGAGCGGTCCCATGACCGGGCAGGCGGACACCCCCGCCGCCTGCAGGCGTTCCGACAGCTGGCCGCCGTCCTGGCCGGCGGTCCACTCAGCCACCCGGGCGGCGATCTCCCCGGCCCGCCCGAGACGCCCCTGAAGGGTGGTCAACTCAGGGTCGTCGGGCCAGCCGGCCACGCCGCGCAGGGCCTCCCACTGGGCATCGTCGGCAGCCACTATGGCCACCCATCGGTCGTCGCCGGCCACCGGGAAGACCCCGTGGGGGCAGGCCCGGGTGCTGTCGTTACCCGCGGCGCGGGGGTCCGCGCCCGACGCCCATGCGTCGATGTAGACCTCGCCGCGCAGCCACGCCGCGAACTCCGTCTGGGCCATCTCGATCTGCTGACCCTCGCCGGTGAGCCGGCGGTGGTCGATGGCCGCCAGGACGGCCACCGAGAGGAATTTGCCGGCGACGTGATCGGGATGGTTGAGCGAGGTGCCGCACGGATACGGCGCGTCGGGGTGGTTCCACAGGTGGTGCTGACCGACGAAGCCGAAGTTGAGCGGCCCGTAGGCCGGCATCCGAGCCAGCGGCCCGGTCGAACCGTAGCCCTGTGACGACACGTAGATGACCTGCGGGTTGAGCGCTCTCACGGCCTGGTAGCCCAGGCCCATGTCTTCGAGCACCCCGCCGCGGTAGTTCTCCACCACGACATCGGCCCGGGCGCACAGCTGGCGGGCCAGGGCCCTGCCCTCCTCGGTGTCCAGGTTGAGCGTGACACTGCGCCGACCCCGACACTCGGCGTTGAAAGCGAAGGCGCAGTTGACCCGATCGAATCCGGCCGTGCGCAACACGTCGAGATGCACGGCCGACTCGATCTTGATGACGTCGGCCCCGAAGCCGGACAGGATCAGGCTCAGCTCGGGCCCCACCGCAGCCATACCGAACTCGACGACCCGCAGGCCTTCGAGCAGCATCCCGGCGCCTCCCTCCGGGCGGGCGTCGGAGCGCTCGGGCCACACGAGGGCGGCCGGCGTGGCGGGGTCCACCGGGATCGCCGGCCGGGCCGCGTCGCGTCCCGGCGTGGTCGACAGGTGGACCGGGGGCCGGACCACGGGGGCGCCCTCGAAGCCGGGGAAGTCCGATTCGTCGAAGACGTGGCGGTGCTGCACCTGCTCGTGGGCCACGTACTCGCTCGGCATGTGGATGACCCCGAGGGTGGCCCCCACCCGGCTGGCCTCCTCGAAGAGCTGGGCCCGGGTGCGGTCGCGCAGCGTCTCGGCCATCACCAACCGGGCCACATCGGCGTTCATCCGCCGGTAGAGCGGGTCCAACCACTCCTCGGCGGTGAGCACCTCCGGGTCACCCGCCAGTCGCACCGCCCCCCGCCACTGCTTGTCATTGCCGATGACGAAGCGCACCCAGCCGTCCGCCGCCGGCAGCACCTGATAGAAGCCGTCGGCGTTCCGTTTGCCCTCGGCGGGCAGGAAAGGATTGATCTTCAGGTAGTCCTGGACGGCCACCGACCATGGCACCGTGCCGGCCAAGGTGGCCTCCTGGACGCTGACCTCCACGGTCTGGCCCCGCCCGTGCCGGCGCCGGTCCATGAGCGCGGCGACGGCGCCGATGGCCCCGTACACAGAAGCGGCGTCGTGGGCGAGGAATCCCGGGCACCAGCAGGGCGCCCGGTCGGGGAACCCACTGGCGAACAGGGTCCCCCCGGCCGCCTGGGCGGTGAGCGGTTCGAGCCGCCAGCCCGAGCGGGGACCGCACGAACCGAAGTCGGTCAGGGTCACGTGCACCAGGTGGGGATGGGCCGCCCGCACGGAGACCTCGTCGAGTCCGAGAGCGTCCCTCTCGGCGGCCGGCAGGTTGTCGATCAGCACGTCAGCGCGCGCCGCCAGCTCGTGCAGCACCTGCGGGTCTCCCGTCCAGGCGAGGCGGCGCTTGTTGGCGTGGCGGTACTCCTCCTCGCTGCCCTGCGCCGGCTGCCGTGGGGGCCCGTCGAGACGGACCACATCCGCGCCCAGATCGGCCATCATCCGGCCGCACATGGCTCCTCGTAGGTCGGTGACCTCGAGCACCCTCCAGGCCCCGAGAGGGCCGCGTCGCATCTCGGCGTCATGATCCACAGGTCCGGAGCATAAAGCCGACGGGGAGCGATCGCGGGTGGCGGCCCCACCATCTAAGGTTCGGCTCGTGGGGAATGCAGCACAGCCCGGTTCGGGCCCCGAGCGCAGCGGGCCTCTTCGCGATGTCAGAGTGGTCGAGCTGGCCAGCCTGGCCCCCGGTCCGTTCGCGGCCTGCCTGCTGGCCGACATGGGCGCCGATGTGATCAGGGTGGACCGCATCGGGCCCCGGCCGGCGTTCGCCTCCGATCTGCTGGATCGGGGCAAGCGTTCCCTCGCGGTGGACCTCAAGCACCCCGGGGGCGTATCGCTCCTCCTCGACCTGGTCGCCACGGCCGACATCCTCATCGAAGGGTTCCGGCCGGGCGTGACCGAGCGTCTCGGTGTGGGACCCGACGCGTGCCTGGCCCGCAACCCGGCCCTGGTCTACGGGCGCATGACCGGCTTCGGCCAGACGGGGCCTCTCGCCGACCGGGCCGGTCACGACATCGACTACATCGCCCTGGCCGGCGCGCTGTCGCGCATCGGCCGGCGCGACCAGCCCCCCACCCCGCCGCTGAACCTGGTCGGTGACTTCGGGGGCGGGAGCATGTTCTTGGTGTTCGGGGTGCTGTGCGCGCTGCACGAAGCGCGCCTCACGGGACGGGGCCAGGTGGTCGACGCCGCCATGGTCGAGGGCGCCGGGTACCTGATGCTCCCCTTCTTCGGGACGCCGGGCTCGGCCGAGCGCACCGGGGAGGGAGCGGCCGACTCCCCCACCCGGGCCCCGTTCGAGCGGGGCCGGTCCATCCTCGACTCGGGGGCCCCATTCTACGACGCCTACCTCACCGCCGACGGGAGGTGGGTGGCGGTGGGAGCCATCGAGCCTCAGTTCTACGCCGCCCTACTCGCCGGTCTCGGCCTCGACGGGTCGACCCTGCCCGACCAGATGGACACCGCGTCGTGGCCGGCCATGAAGGAGCGCTTCGCCGAAGTCTTCGCGTCGCGCTCCCGTGACGAGTGGGAGCGGGTGTTCGCCGGGACCGACGCCTGCGTGGCCCCCGTGCTCGAACTCGACGAGCTGCAGGATCACCCCCACCACCGGTCGCGGGGGTGGCTCGAGCACCACCACGGTGTGCTCCAACCCGGCCCGGTACCCCGCCTGTCGGTCAGCCCGGGGCGTGTCGGCGGTCCGCCGCCCGCCACCGGGGAGCACACCGACCGGATCCTCGAGGAGTGGCTGGGTCTCGACCCGGAAGCCGTCGGTGCCATGCATCGGGACGGGGTGGTGGCATGACGGCCGGCCCGGTGCTAGAACCAGAACACGTTTCAGGGCTGCCGGCCAGAGGGTCGCGCCCCTGGACGGGTGACCAACGGGAGGGAACCCCATGGAGCTGAGCGACATCGACCTGTTGAACCGGGACCGCTTCACCGAAGGCGTCCCCCACGAATGGTTCACCTACCTGAGGAGCAACGCTCCCATCTACTTCCATCCCGAGCCCGACGGCGGACCGGGGTTCTGGGTCTTCAGCAAGTACGACGACGTGGTGGCCATCGGCCGGGACGCCAAGCGCTTCTCGTCGGATCAGAACCGGGGCGGCGTGGTGCAGATCGAGGAGATGCCCGACGCTCAGGAGTGGGAGGGGGGCCAGCTGATGCTGACCATGGACCCGCCCGCCCACACCCGGCACCGGCGCCTGGTCAACCGGGGTTTCACCCCGAAGATGATCGGGATGCTCGAGCCGCACATCCGGGAGATCACTGCTCGGATCATCGACGACGCCGTCGCCAAAGGTGACATCGACTTCGTGGTGGATGTGGCGTCGGAGCTGCCTCTGCAGGTGATCGCCGAGATCATGGGGGTTCCGCTGGAGGACCGCCACAAGGTCTTCGACTGGTCCAACCGCATGATCGGCAGCGAGGACCCGGAGTACGCAGTGGCCCAGGAGAACGTCCAGCAGGCCCAGATCGAGATGTTCATGTACGCCCAGTCCCTCGCCGCTCGCCGCCGCGAGGAGCCCCGCGACGACATCATCACCAAGCTGCTGTCGGCCGACATCGACGGCGACCAGCTGAGCGAGATGGACTTCAACCTGTTCTTCATGCTCCTCGCCGTGGCCGGCAACGAGACCACCCGCAACTCCATCTCCCACGGCATGAACGCCTTCCTCGAGCACCCCGACCAGTACCAGCTCCTGCTCGAGCGTCCCGACCTCATGGACAGCGCCATCGAGGAAGTCCTCCGCTGGGCGTCGCCGGTGATGTACTTCCGCCGGAACGTCACCGAGGACGTGCTGTACAAGGGGCACGAGCTGAAAGCCGGCCAGAAAGTGACCATCTGGTACGTGTCGGCCAACCGCGACGAGGACGTGTTCAGCGATCCGTTCCGCTTCGACATCGCCCGTCACCCCAACGACCATGTCGCTTTCGGTGGGGGTGGTCCCCACCACTGCCTCGGGGCCAACCTGGCCCGCATGGAGATGCGGGTCTTCTTCGAGGAGCTGACCCGACGGGTGCCCTCCGTCGAGTCGATCGGTGAGGTCTCCCGTCTGCGTTCGAACTTCATCGGCGGGATCAAACATCTCCCGGTGCACTTCAGCGCGGCCGGCCGCGCCATGTCCCCCGCGTGAGCGACCCGGGCCTGCCCCTCGCCGGGCTGCGGGTGCTCGACATGGCCGACGAGCGGTCGGAGCTGTGCGGCCGCCTGCTCGCCGACCTCGGCGCCGACGTGGTCCGCGTGGAGCCGCCCGGCGGATCGCCGTCGCGGCGCCTGCCGCCGCGCATCGGCGAGCTGAGCGCCTTCTTCGAGGTCCGCAACTTCAACAAGCGTTCCGCGGTCGTCGACTTGGACTCCGAGGCGGGCCGGGAACGCCTGCTCGACCTGCTGGGCCGGGCCGACGTGTGGATCGAGACGACCAAGCCCGGCCGCCTCGCCGCCGTCGGCCTCGACCCGGTCGACATCTCCTGCCGCTTCCCCCATCTGGTCGTCGCCTCCCTCACCGACTTCGGCCAGACCGGCCCCTACCGGGATTTCGAGGCGACCGACGACGTGCTCACCGCCATCGGGGGGGAGATCTTCCGCAGCGGGGTGGTCGGCCGCCCACCGCTGCTGGTGCCCGGGTCGTTCGCCTACGACGTGTCGGGAGTGATGGGGGCGTTCGCGGTGCTCACCGCCTACTGGCAGAAGCTGCGGACCGGATCGGGCCAGCACCTCGACTTCTCCATCCTCGAGGCCTGCGCCCAGTCCACCGACTGGTCCCTCGCCAACTACAGCGCGGTGGCCGGCACGGGGGCCCCCTACCTGGAGGTGCGGGCCGGCTCGGGGATCGTTTACCCGATGTACCCCTGCAAGGACGGCTACGTGCGCCTGGTCATCCTGAGCCCCCGCCAGTGGCACGCCATGCGGGAGTGGCTGGGTGACCCGGAGTTCCTGAAGGACCCCCACTGGGATTCGCTGCTCGGCCGCATGAGCATCCAGGAGGACATCCTCGACCCGCTCTACGCCGAGCTGTTCATGACCATGGGCATGTCGGAGCTGTCAGCCGAAGCCCAGCGGCGGGGCATCGTGATGACGCCGGTGATGCATCCCCGGGCGGTCCTCGAGTCGGAGCACTTCCAGGCCCGGCGATCCTTCGCCGAGGTCCGCTACGCCGACGTAGGTGCCGGCCAGATCGCCGCCAGCATGCTGGAGCTGAACGGCCGACGAGCGGGCCTGCGGACCCCCGCGCCGGCCCTCGGGGAGCACGACGCCGAGATCGAGCCGTCCTGGCCCGACCACCGCCAGATCGACGGGGGAGGACCCCCGCCGGACGGTCCCCGGCTCCCCTTCGAGGGCCTGCGGGTGATCGACTTCGGCCACGGTGGCGTAGGCGTGGAGGTCGGTCGCCTCTTCGCCGAGTACGGCGCCGACGTCATCAAGATCGAGAGTCGCGCCTACCCCGACTTCATCCGCCTGGTGGCCGGGTCGGAGATGTCCCCCTCGTTTGCCTCGTCTTCCCGCTCCAAGCGCAGCCTGGGGGTCAACATCAAGACCCCCGAGGGCCTCGAGCTGATCAAAAGGCTGATCGCCGGCGCGGACGTGGTGATCGAGAACAACTCGACGGGCACCATGGACGACCTCGGTCTCGGCTGGAGCGCGCTTCGAGAGGTAAACCCCGGCGTCGTGATGGTGAGCAGCCAGCTGATGGGCTCCACCGGGCCTTGGTCGGGCTGGCTCGGTTACGGACCCAGCACCCGTCCGGCGGGAGGAATGACCTGGCTGTGGAACTTCCCCGACGGCGACATGCCACCGGGGGCCAGCGTGATCTTCCCCGACCACCTCGTCGGCCGGGTCGGAGCGGTGGCCGGGGTCGCCGGTCTCATCGCCCGCGAGCGCACCGGCGAAGGGGCCCATTTCGAGGCGGCCCAGGTGGAGACGGTGCTCACCTGCATGGCCCAGTACTTCCTCCAGGAGAGCCTCGATCCGGGTTCGGTCAAGCCGGCCGGCAACCGCAGCGCGCAGGGCGCGCCGTGGGGGGTCTACCAGTGCGCCGGCGAGGAACGGTGGGTGGTGATCACCTGCCGCCATGATGACGACTGGTCGGCTCTGCGCAAGGCCATGGGTGACCCCGAATGGGCCGCCGACCCGGCCCTCTCAAGCGCCGAGGGCCGGCACCTCCAGCACGATCTGATCGACGCCCATATCTCGGAGTGGACGGCGCAGCGTAGCGACCGCCAGGCGATGGAGACGCTGCAGGCCTTCGGGGTTCCGGCGGGGATGATGACCTACGCGTCGGACGAGCCCAACGACCCCCATCTGCAGGCCCGGGGCTATCTGGCCCCGATCGACCAACCCGGTGTCGGCCCCATGATTCTCGAAGGCCCGGCGTTCTATGGTTCGGCCATGGACCGGCCCCGCATCACGGCGGCTCCGGCCCTCGGCGAGCACACCCGCGCTGTCGCCACCGCCCTGCTCGGTCTCGACGACGAGGAAACCGAGGTCCTGATCCGGTCCGGCGTGCTCGAAGTGACCCCCCCGGTCACCGGTCCGCCGGCCAGCGCCAACATCTGAGCCGACCGCTACCTCTGCGGGGCCTCACCTTCGGGCCCACCACCCCCTGGTCGGCGTATCTCCTGGCCGCTCTCGGCGCCCGGCCGGCGCCGCCGGGCCGGCCCGCGGACCTGCGAGGGGTCGAGAGCGACCGCCTCGATCCCCGACCCTGGGAGATCGGACTGCCGGCGGGGACCCTCGACTACTGCACCGGCTTGGCCCTCGCGACCGCGGCGGTGACCGGGCGGCCGGTGTCGGGCACGGCGGTGGCCGTGCAGTTGCGCCTGCCCGAAGTGATGGCGGCAGCCTACGGTTCCCCCTTCGAGATGCGGCCCGGCCCGCCGGTGGCCGCCGGTGACGGTTGGGTGCATGCCGACCTGGGCGCGGCGGGTGACGCCGAGTCGTTCGCGCTCCTCCGGTCCACCCTGCCCGCCGGCGTCGGCGCCCGCCGGATGGCCGAGGAAGCCCAGGGTTGGCGGCTCCCTGTGTGCGACTACCGCCGGCGCCCAAGCCCCGGCCCGGTCCGCCGGGTTCCGGGTCACTCCCCGGCCGGGGGCGAGGGGGGGCTCTCCCCCGGCCCGGTGCCGTGGCGGTGGACCCTCGGGACCCGACCGCCTGTCGCCGTGCCGCACGGGCGACCACTTCGGGTGCTGGACCTGACCAACATGTGGGCCGGTCCGCTGGCCACGTGGCTGCTGGCCGGGCTGGGAGCCTCGGTCACCAAGATCGAGCCCTCGTTCCGCCCCGACGGCTTCCGGGCCGTGGCCGGCGGCGGCATATACCCCGGCGGCCAGCCGTGCCAGCCGGGGCGGGACTCGGGCATGTGGAACGCCCTCAACCGGGCCAAGAAGGTCGTGGACCTGGACCTGCGGCGCCGGGCCGACCGGGACCGGTTCGTGGAGATGGCCGGTGCCAGCGATGTGGTCATCGACAGCTTCTCCCCGCGGGTCATGCCCAACTTCGGGCTCGAGCTGCCGCTCGGTCCCCTCTACGTTTCGATGCCCGCCTTCCCGCCCGGGCCGCAGCGGGACTGGGTCGCCTACGGCTCGGGGGTGCACGCCACCAGCGGGCTCGGCGACATCGGCGACGGCCGCTTCGCCGCCCCGGCCGTCAGCTACCCCGATCCCCTCGCCGGATTCGCGGCGGCGCTGGCGGTGACGGCGGCGCTTCGGGGGCGCAGCCGGGGGGTGCCCATCGACGGGGTGGAAGTCTCCCTGGCCGAAGCGGTCCTTCCGCTGGCCGTCGCGCCCCCCGACGCCGCCGGGCCGGCCGGGCCAGGCCGGACCTCCGGGACAGATGACCGTGGGGCCGGAGAGGAATACGGGCCGCTCGTGCAACCCGGCGTGGAAGGGCTGGGAGGGCGGCTGCTGGAGCGCGCCGGCGAGATGGACTTGATGCGGGAACACCGGGTCTGCGGCCGGCTGCTACCCCATCCGGCTGCGGTCTTCGCCACCAATGAGAATGTGTTCTAGTTTCGGGGGGATATGAGCGAGTCGGGAACGGCTACCGCCGTCGACGGGTCACCCTTGACCGCCAAGGCCCTCGTCCGTCGCCAGCGGATCGTGGAGACAGCCATCGAGCTGGGCACCGAGGGCGGCTACGAGGCGGTGCACATGAGGGTGGTGGCCGAACGGGCCGGGGTGGCCCTGGCCACCGTCTACCGCTATTTCGAGTCGAAGGACCACCTGTTGTCGGCGGCGGTGTCGGAATGGACGTCACAGCTCCAGTCCCAGCTGAACCGGTCCCCGGCCCGGGGCGACCAACCGGTCGACCGGTTGGTGGACGTCCTGCGTCGGGCGTCGCGGGGCATCGAGCGACGGCCCCGCTTCGCCGCCGCCCTGATCCGGGCGCTGCACTCTCCCGACCCGGGCGTGGGCAGCGCGGCGGCCAAGGTGGGCCAGCAGATACGGGCCATGGCCACGCCCATCCTCTCCGACCTGCCGGCCCCCGATGTCGACGGGATAGTGGCCGTGCTGGGGCATGTGTGGGACTCGTCGATCATGGCGTGGGCCAACGGCCGCACGCCGATCTCGGCCATCGGCGACGAGTTGGAGAACGCCGCTCGACTCCTCCTCGCCGGGCGCTACTGAGCCGGTCCCGGCCCCCGGGGGGCGCTCCATCGCCCCCCGGAATCCGCGCCCCCCGGGAGCCCGCCCTCAGCCGAGGATCACCTCGGCGACGGTCCGCATCTCGTCGAGCGACCGGGCCCCCACCACGAGGGTGGTGACCCCCGCCTCCTCCCACATCGGCAGCTCGTCGCGAATCTGCTCCCTGGTGCCGACCAGCGAGATGTCCGCCACCATCTGGCGGGGGACCGCGGCGATGGCCTCCTCGCGCTTGCCCTCGAAGAACAGGTCCTGGACCTGATCGGCCTCCTTCTCGTAGCCCATCCGGGCGAAGACGTTCTTGTGGAAGTTCATGTCCTTGGCTCCCATGCCGCCGATGTAGAAGCCGAGCATCGGCTTCATGGCGTCGAGCACCGTGTCGCGGTCGTCGGTCACCACCACCGAGCAGTTGGCCAGGATCTCGAAGTCCTCGGCCCGCCGGCGCGCCCCCGGCCGGGCGAAGCCCTCGTCCAACCACTCCCGGTACATGGCGTGGGCCCGCGGCGAGTAGTAGATGGGAAGCCAGCCGTCGGCGATCTCGGCGGTGAGGGCAATGTTCTTCGGTCCTTCCGATCCGAGGAGGATGGGGACGTCGGGGCGCAGGGGGTGGACGATGGGCTTGAGCGGCTTGCCCAGTCCGAGGGCGTTCTCACCGCGGTAGGGCAGCGGGAAGTGGGGGCCGTCGCTGGTCACGGGAGCCTCACGGGCCAGAACCTGGCGCACGATGTCCACGTACTCGCGGGTCCGGGCCAGCGGCTTGCCGAACGGTTGGCCGTACCATCCCTCCACGACCTGCGGGCCCGACAGCCCGAGCCCGAGGGCCAGCCGACCGCCGCAGAGGTGGTCGAGGGTGATGGCGGCCATGGCCGTGGCCGTGGGCGTGCGGGCCGACATCTGGACGATGGAGGTGCCGAGTCGGATTCGGCTGGTCCTCGATCCCCACCACGCCAGTGGCGTGAAGGCGTCGGAACCCCATGATTCGGCGGTGAACGCGATGTCGAATCCGAGCTTGTCGGCCTCGATCATCTTCTCCTCGGCGTCGGCCGGTGGCTGCGCGCTCCAGTAGCCCAGTTGCAGTCCGAGTTTCATCCCGTGCTCTCCCCTCTGGGCCGGCTCGCTTGCCGGCCAAACTAGAATGTGTTCTGATTTTAGGGTGAGCGAACCGAGAGTCACAGAGACCAAGCTCGAGTTTCCTTACAGCCGAACGCTCGGACCCGTCGTCGGGGCGTTCCTCGCGGGTCTTCGGGAGGGGAAGCTGTATGGGATCCGAGGTAAGGACGGGCGGGTTCTGACCCCGCCCCTCGAGTACGACCCGGAGACGGGCGAATCGCTCGGCACCGACCTGGTGCCGGTGGGACCCGAAGGTACGGTGGTCGCCTGGACGTGGGTGGACCAGCCGAGCCCCAAGCATCCACTGGCCCACCCTTTTTCCTTCGCCCTGGTCAAGCCCGACGGGGCCGACACTCCCCTGGTGAGCCCCGTCGATGCCGGGTCGAGCGACCGCATGTCCACCGGCATGAAGGTCCGGCCCCGCTTCAATCCCGAGCCTCACGGCCTGATCACCGACCTCACCTGGGAGCCAGTGGCATGACCGACACCCCGAAGGAACACATGGTCATGGAGCATCTCGTGACCCTGACCTACCACGAGCGGCTAACCGAGAACCTCAACCGTTACGCCGACAACCTCCTAGAGGGCCGCATCATCGGCGCCAAGTGCCCGTCGTGCGGGCGGGTGTTCGTTCCCTCCAAGGGCTACTGCTCGCTGTGCGTGGTTCCCACCACCGAGGCCGACGAGGTGGAGGTCCCCGACACCGGGATCGTCACCGGCTTCACGATCGTCTCGCCGGTCAACTACTACGGGCAGAAGAAGACCGAGCCGTTCGTGTTCGCCTCGGTGCTGCTCGACGGGGCCGACACGACCCTCGGGGGCATGGACATCACCGGCGTCCCCCATTCCGAGTTGCGCAGCGGCCTTCGGGTCAAGGCCAAGTGGAAGCCCCGCGAGGAGCGCTCGGTGGAAGGCATGAGCAACCGGGGCTGGGGTGGCTTCGGTGACGTAGTCGAGTCATTCGAAGTCACCGGTGAACCCGACGCCGATGAGGAAACCTACAAGGAGCACCTGTTCTGATGCCCGCCACCGACATAGCCATAGTGGGCTTCGCCCAGAGCCCGTCGCTTCGCGACGCCAACCCCAGCGAGGTCCAGCTCCTGGTCCCCGTGGTCACCCAGGCCATCGAGATGGCCGGCATCAACCGCCGCGAGATCGGCTTCACGTGCGCCGGCAGCTGCGACTACCTGACCGGCGGACCTTTCGCCTTCGTGTCCAACCTCGAAGCGGCCGGCGCCTGGCCGCCCATCTCGGAGTCGCACGTCGAAGCCGACGGGGCGTGGGCCATGTACGAGGCCTGGATGCGCCTGCAGGAGGGTGACATCGACATCGCCCTGGCCTTCGGCTCGGGCAAGTCCTCTCCGTCCAATCCGGCCGAGGTGTGGGCCCAGCAGCTCGATCCCTACTATCTGGCGCCCCTCGGGGTGGACCCGATCTCCCTGGCCGGCATCCAGGCCAGGGCTCTGCTCGACTCGGGCAAGGCCACCGAGGAGGACTTCGCCAGGGTCGTCGTCAACAGCCGCCACAACGCCGCCTCCAACCCCAACGCCCAGCTCAAAGACGCCGACGCCACCGTGGAGGCCCTCCTGGCCGAACCGTACCTGCGCCCGCCGCTGCGCAGACACGACTGCCCGCCCATCTCCGACGGTGCGGTGGCGGTCGTCATGGCCCGAGGCGACAAGGCCCGGGAGCTGTGCCCGCGACCGGCGTGGATCCGCGGCATCGATCACCGCATCGAGGCCCACCAGCCCGGCGTGCGGGACCTCACGTCGTCGCCGTCCACGGCGCTGGCCGCCCGCAAGGCCGGCTACGACGGTGGCCCGCTCGACGTGGTGGAACTGTCGGGTACGTTCAGCCCCCAGGAGCTCATCCTCCTCGACGCTCTCGGCCTGTCGCTCGACGGCGACACCAAGGTCAACCCGTCCGGGGGGGCCCTGGCCGGCAATCCCATAATGGCCGTCGGGCTGGTCCGCATAGTCGAGGCCGCGGCCCGCATCATCGACGGATCCGCCAACCGGGTCCTGGCCCACGCCACCGGAGGACCTCTGCTCCAGCAGAACCTCGTCTGCCTCATGGAGGGGGAGTGACCATGTCCAACGAGAAATGCGCCATCATCGGCGTAGGCCAGACCAACTTCAAGAAGCGACGCGACGACGTGTCCATGCCCGGCCTGCTGCGCGAGGCCATCGACCGGGCCCTCGAAGACGCCGAGTTGACGCTGAAAGACGTCGACGCGGTGGTCATCGGCAAGGCCCCCGACGCCTTCGAAGGGGTGGTGACCCCGGAGATATTCCTGGCCGACGCCCTGGGCGCGACCAACAAGCCACTACTTCGGGTTCACACCGCCGGCTCGGTCGGGGGCTCGACGTGCATCGTCGGCGCCCACCACGTGATCGCCGGCATCCACGGCACGGTCCTGGCCGTCTCCTGGGAGAAGCAGTCCGAGGGCAACGCCCAGTGGGGCCTGGCCGGCGGCCGGTCGGGCGGCATCGGCGCCGGTGGCGCCTTCGCCCCGTGGATGCGGGCCTACATCCAGCAGTCGGGCGCCCCCGAGTACATCGGGTGGATGGTCGCAGTCAAGGACCGGCGTAACGCGGCGAAGAACCCCTACGCCCACCTGAAGATGCCCGACATCACCTTGGAGCAGGTGAAGGAATCCCCGATGCTGTGGGACCCCATCCGCTTCCAGGAGTCCTGCCCGTCCTCTGACGGAGCGTGCGCGGTGATCCTCACCAACGAGGAGGGGGCCAAGCGGTCCTCCAAGCCGGCGGCGTGGTTCCACGGCCTGTCGGTCAAGAGTGAGCTGTCCAACTTCCCGGGCCGCAACCCGGTGAAGCCCCAGGCCGGCGTCGAGTGCGCCCACGACGTCTACCGCCAGGCGGGGATCACCAATCCCCGCTCGGAGATCGACGTGGCCGAACTGTACGTTCCCTTCTCCTGGTACGAGCCCATGTGGCTCGAGGGTCACGACATCGCCGGTCCCGGCGAGGGCTGGAAGATGGTCGACTCGGGAGAGACCGACCTTGGGGGCAACTTCCCCGTGAACCCGTCGGGCGGCGTGTTGTCGACCAACGCCATCGGCGCTTCGGGCATGGTCCGCTTCGCCGAGGCCGCCCTGCAGGTGCGGGGACTGGCCGGTGAACACCAGATTCCCGACGTCCGCACGGCGCTGGCCCAGGCCTATGGCGGGGCCGCCAACTACTTCGCCATGGGGGTGCTGCGCACCAGCCCTCCGCAGTAGTCGGCAAGCCGCGGGTCCGATCGCGAAGAAGGGGCCCCCTCGGGGGCCCCTTCTTCGTCTACGGGTTTGCCGTCGGTGCCACGCGGCCACCCGCCGCTTGGGGGGCGGTGGCTACAGGCTCTTGCCGGCGCCGCGCAGCAGCGCTTCGTTGGGCTCGTCGGGAAGGGCGTCCAGGGGCTGCGACAGCTCCTCCACGGTCGGGCCGAACTGCCGGGCCCGATCGGCCAGGGCGGCCATGTCGAAGCCGTAGAGCTTGGCGCAGTTCTCGCCGAGGATGCGCGACATCTCGGCGGGCGCCACGCCGGGGAAGACCTGACGCAGGTGCTCCCGGGTGTAGGGGTGGGTGCCCTCGTCGTGGGGGTAGTCCGAGCCCCACATGAAACGGTCGGGCGCCACGAACTCGCGGAAGTCGGCGTCTTCGGGCCGGGGCTGCGAGACGCCCATCCACACGTTCTGGGCGAAGTACTCCGAGGCCAGGTGATTGAGTTTGTGAGCGTCGTCGTAGCGGATCTCACCGGTCTGGCCGGTCTTGCGGATCTGGTCGATGGTGGCGTCCAGCCGCTTGAGGAGGGGCGGCACCCAGGCGCCCCCGGTCTCGGTGATGGCCATCTTCAGGCGGGGGAAGCGCTCGAAGATGCCGCCCAGGATGAAGTGGACGAACGGCCGCTGCGAATAGAAGCCGACCTCGTTGATGTAGAGGAGCATGGAGAAGGGGTAGCTGCCGTAGTTGGGCACCCCGGTCCCGCCGTGCACGTTGACCACCACGTCGAGGTCTTGGATGACCTCCCACAGGCGGTCGTACTCGGGATCGTAGAGGGGCTTGACCCACTTGCAGTCGGGCGGCACGTTGGGGAGCAGAATCCCGCCCCGCAGCCCGTGCTCCTTGATCCACTTGACGTCGGCGATGGCGTCGTCGATGTCGTTGAGGAAGATCTGCCCGATGCCGGCCCGGCGCTCGGGGTACTGGTTGCAGAAGTCGACCAGCCAGCGGTTGTGGGCCCTTATCCCGGCCAGGCGCTTCTCGTAGTACTCGGGCTCGGGCGGTCCGGCGAAGAGGACGAACGACGGGAAGAACGGGGGGACGGTGTTGGGGAAGATGACCTCGCCCACCACACCGTCGGCTTCCTGCTGGGAGTTACGCATCTCGTTGTCCCAGTTGCGGTAGCGACGGGTGTCACCGAGATCCTTGAACGGGTTCTTGTACCTGTTGCGCCAGGCGTCGAACTCCTCGAGGTAGGCGGGATCGAGATATTCCCGGTACTGGGCGTGGCTTCCACCGGCGTGGCTGTCAGCCGTGATGATGGTGTAGTGGCCGTCGGTGCGGTCGAGGGCCTCGACACCTGTGCTCTGGGTGACCGTACTCATGCCCACATCGTACTAGAATCAGCTTCTAGATGAAAGTCGAACTGGACACTGCGCTGGGTAGGGTCCGAGGTCTACGCGATGACCGCGGCCTCGAGACCTACCGAGGAATTCCCTACGCTCAACCTCCGACCGGGCCGTGGCGGTTCAAGGCACCCCGCCCTGCAACCGGCTGGAGCGGGGTGCTCGACGCCACCTCGCCCGGGCCGTCACCGGTGCAATCCGGCTCCAGTATGTTCAGCGGCGTGCTCCCCGGCAACCGGGTGGAGCGCGTCGAGGAGGACTGTCTCACCCTGGACGTGTGGACACCGTCGAGCGCCGACGGCGTGAGCCGGCCGGTGATGGTGTGGATCTGCGGGGGCGCCTTCATGACCGGTGGCAGCGCCATCGAGACCTACGACGGCCGCGCCTTGGCCGCGACCCAGGACGTGGTCGTGGTGTCGGTCAACTACCGCCTCGGCGCCCTCGGTTTCCTCTGGGTGGACGGGGGGGATTCCAACTGCGGCCTGCGGGACCAACTCGAGGCGCTGCGTTGGGTGGGCCGCCACATCGCCTCTTTCGGCGGGGACCCCGAGCGCATCACCGTGTTCGGGGAGTCGGCGGGGGCCGGCTCCATCCTGCACATGCTGCCGGCGGCGGCCCGGGAGGGGCTGGTGGCGCGGGCCATATTGCAGAGCCCCGGCGTGGAGCACACCCAGACCCCCGAGGTGGCCGAGCAGGTCACGCGGGCGGTGATGACCGCGGCCGGGGTCGGCCGGGAGGCCGACCTGGGGGACCTGGCGTGGGGCGCGCTCCTCGACGCCCAGGAGAGCGCGGTGCTCGCCTTGATGGGCGCGGTCAGCGCCATGCCGTACCACCCTGTCGTCGACGGGGATCTGCTGGCGCACAAGCCCGGGGTGGCCTGGGAGGCCCCCGGTGTCGATCTGATGTTCAGCTGGACGGCCGAGGAGATGCGCCTCTACCCCGACCCGGGGGCGGCCGACGAGGCCGGGCTCCTGGCCCGGGTCCGGGGCCTGATCGAGCGGCGCAACGGTGCCGACCCCGGCGACGAGGCGGCCCGGCGGCTGGTCTCGTTCTACGCCGACCGGGGTTCGGGACCCGACGTGTGGGCGGCCATCCAGACCGACGCCCTCATGCTGCTGCCGGCCCGTCGGGTGCTGTCGTTCCCCGGGGTGTCGGCCCACGCCGCCCAGTTCGACTGGGGGGCCACCGGGGGCGAGTGGCGCCGGGGGGCGTTCCACGCCATCGACCTGCCCTTCACCTTCGCCACCTTGGACCGCTGCGGCTGGCTGGACTTCCTCGGTGCCGGAGGCGACGACGACCGGGGGGCCCGGGCCGTGGCCGACGCCCACATGGCCGCGTGGGGGGCCTTCGCCCGCGACGGGGACCCCGGGTGGGGACGGTATCCCGACGAGGTCATGCACTTCGACGCCGAGTGCCGGGTCACCGGAGACCCTCTGGTGGCGGCGGCGGCCGCCTGGGAGGGCCTGTGGGACCCCGACGGGCGGCAGATGTGAGCCGTTAACGGCGCCCGAACCGGAGGGTCACCAGCTCGAAAGGCCGTAGCGCCAGCCGCACGGACCGGCCGGTGTGGTCGAGGGGGGCGATGGGCTGCTCTAGCAGGTCGGTCCGGATCACGAAGTCGAACGGCTGGTGCCATGTGACCGTCACCGGCTGGCGGGAGCCGTGGACCTCGCAGAGCCTCAGGACCACGCCGTCGCCCTGCTCGGGACGCTTCACGGCTTCGATACTGACCCCGGGCCGGTCGACCTCGACCAGCCGTCCCGCCCCCCCGACCCTCCCGTCGCGGATCTCCAGCGGCAGGTTGAGAGCCTCGGCCTCCTCCACGACCCGTCCCTCCCGGCGGTCACCGGGATGGGCCAGGAGTGAGTAGGTGAAGCGGTGCCGTCCCCGATCGGCGTTCGGATCGGGGAATCCCGGTCCGCGCAGCAGGGACAGCCGCAGGGTGTGACCGCGCACGTCGTAGCCGTACTTGCAGTCGTTGAGCAAGGCCACGCCGTATCCGGGCTCACCGAGGTGGGCCCACCGGTGGCCGCAGACCTCGAAGCGGGCGCGGTCCCAGCTGGTGTTGGCGTGAGTCGGACGTTCGACGTAGCCGTGCTGGATTTCGTAGGCGGCCCGCTCGGCGCGCACCGCCACGGGGAACGCGACCTTCAAGAAGCGGTGGCGTTCCTGCCAGTCGATCTCGGTCAGGAAATCGATCCGCCGGGAGCCGGCTCGTAGCCGTACGGTCTGGATCAGCGTCGATCCGGTGCCGAAGCGGCGGGAGAAGCCGAGGGCGGCGCGAAGGGGCTGCTGCTCGACGATCCTCGGGGCCTGGTCGAGCGGGCCGTCGAGGTCTTCGACGCGCTCCAGGTAGTCGAGGTCGACATCCCAGGCGTCGAAGGCCTTGGGATGGTCCTCGTGGAGCTGGAAGAGGTTGGCCCGCTCCCCCGCGCCGACCACCTCGCGACCTTCGGCGTGGTCCCAGATGGAGGTGACCAGGCCGCGATCGTCGAGGGTCACCCTCAGGATGCCGTTGTCGAGATGGGCGGGTCCGGCATCGACGGGCCGCAGCGCCCCGGCACGGGGTCCGCCGGGGGCTATCGGGGTCCAGCCGCAGCCCGCCACCTCGACCCAGGCCAGCTCGTCGGGGCGTATCTCGACGACCTCGGCGCGGTCGTAGCTCGACGGGTTGAACGCGGCGCGGTGGGGGCCGTCGGGGGGCGCCAGGTCGGACAGGGCGGCGTCTATGGCCTCCCCGGCGCCTTCGAGGATCCGCCGGTGATCGACCGCCGCGTCGCGGTACACCCAGGCGATGCTCGATCCCGGGATGATGTCGTGGAACTGATTGAGCAGGAGCAGCTCCCAGAGCCCCCCGAGGCGGCTCTGCAGCTGCGGCCCGCCTCGTCCCGCCGCCACCGACCACAGCTCGGCGGCGCGCAGCGCCTCCTCGGCCCGTCGGTTGGCGAGCTTCACGTCGGCGTGGGTCGTCGCCGTGGCCCGGTGGGCCTCGAGGTACAGCTCCCCCACCCAGGTCGCCAGACCGGCCCGCTCGGCTTCTTGGCGCAGCGCGCCGAGGAAGGTGCCGAGGCGGCCCAGCGACAGCCGGGGTAGGCCGTCGATGTCGGCCAGGCGGCCGGCCGCCTCGATCTGGTGGGCGGCGGGGCCGCCGCCCCCGTCGCCGTAACCGAAGGGATAGAGGGTGTGGCCGCTGCGGGCACCGTCGGCGAAGTTGCGATCGTCGGCGAGTAGTTCGGGGACCGACACCGAGCCGTTGTAGGTCGCCGCCGGCGGGAAGTGGGCCAGCACCCGGCTGCCGTCGTGGCCCTCCCACCAGAAGGTGCTGTGGGGGAAGGTGTTGGTGTCGTTCCAGCTCATCTTCTGGGTGATGAGGACGTCGACGCCGACCCCCCGGGCGATCTGGGGGAGGGCCGCCGAGTAGCCGAACACGTCGGGTATCCACATCTCCCGGGCGCCCGCCCCGAACTCGTCGCGGAAGAAGCGTTGACCGTGCACGAACTGTCGGACCAGCGACTCACCCGACGGGATGTTGGTGTCGGACTCCACCCACATCCCCCCGACCGGCTCCCAGCGACCGGCCGCCACCATCGCCTGGATCTGCCGGTACAGGTCCGGGTAGTCCTCCTTGACCCACTGGTACTGGACGGCCTGGCTGCAGACGAAGGTGTACTCGGGATAGCGCTCCAACAACCGGAGCTGGTTGGCGAAGGACCGACCGCACTTGCGCCGGGTCTCGCGCACCGGCCACAGCCAGGCCGTGTCGATGTGGGCGTGTCCGACCGCGGTGATCTGGTGGCGCCGGCCCGGTCCCGGTCCCGGCACCGGGCCGGCTCGGTCGAGGAGGGGCCGCAGGACGTCGCGGGCCGCGCCCGTCGCCGACCGGTCGGCCCCGACCACGAGATCGACGGCCCGGCCGAGGGCGGCCAGGGCCGGCGCCCGGCGGTCCTCCATCCACTCGGCCATCTGGATCACCACGTCCATGTCGGCGACGAGGGCCTCCACCTCCCGGTCCACCGTGGCCAGGTCGGCCCGCTCGAGGGTGTAGAGCGCCGGGCCCCCGTAGTCCGCTTCGAGCGGGGGCCAGTCCGCCCGGTCCCACGGCGGGATGGGGTTGGCGGCCGCCTCGACGTAGAAATCGACGGTCCCGTCGCGGCCGGCCAGGCCGGCGACGGCCACCTGGCGATGGTGGTGGTGCAGGCCCTGGACCGGCACCAGGTCGGGCGTCCACACCAGCCCTTCGGCGCTGAAGCCCACCACCGCGGCCCCGCCCAGGTGGACCAGGGCCACCACCTCCTGTCCGGACCACGCCGGCGGGATGGCCGAACGGAACCGGAACCAGGTGGTGGACCACATGCCGCCCCACCGCTGGCCGACGCCGAACGCCTCGAAGGGACCGGCGACGGCGCGGGGCGGGGGCTCGGGCTCGCCCGGGAGGTGCCGGGCCGACACGTCCAAAGCGACGGAGCGGGGGTGAACCCGGGGTGTGAGCACCTCGCCCAGGAACTCCCGGGCCCCCTCGATCGACACCGTCACGGCACTCCCCCATCGGGCGGCGTCGGTCCATCAGCGAGGGCCGGTCCATCAGCGAGGGCCGGTCCATCAGCGAGGGCCGGTCCGGGGCCGGACCCGGCGGCGCTCATCGGGTCGGTCGGCGGGGCGGCGTCACCGCAGCCCGGCGAAGAGATCGTCTTCGGGTAGCGCCGCACCGGTCCGGTCGACGGCCCGCACGAACGCCTCCTGGCCCATCAGCTCGCCGAAGACGTCCCGGCCCATCTTCAGGAAGAAGATGTTGTCCGACTGGCTGGCGTGGCACTGCAGGGACTCGAACTTCTGGTCGGCGTAACCAGCCACCTCCACGTAGGTGGTGACGTCCTCGTCGGGCGTGCCCCACTCCTCGCGCCCACCTCCGCTCCCCCGCTCGGCGTCGTCGCCATCGTGACCGTCGCCGGCGGCTCCGCCATCGGCGTCGTCACCGAAATCCAGACCGAGCTCCTGCAGGCGACGCCCGAACTCGGCCATACGGGTGCGGGGCACCGCCGTGTAGTAGAGCTTCGCCGCAATCCCCGTCTGGCGGTCGGCCTCCACGGTGATGCGATGGGCCTGGATGTGGTCAGGGTGACCGTAGAAACCGTTGGGGTCGTAAGTGACCAGCACCTGCGGCTGGTAGTGCCGGATGAGCTCGGCCAGGCGACCGGCGGCTTCGGTGACGGGGACGCCCCAGAAGGCGCCCGCCGCATCATTTTCGGGCCAGCCCATCATCCCGCTGTCGGCGTACCCGAGGAGCTCCAGGTGGGTCACTCCGAGCACCGACGCGCTGGCCCGCAACTCGGCCGTGCGGGCCTCGACCACCGCGGACCGGTCGTGGCCCTCCTGACCCGGCTTGACGCCCCCGACCCCGTCACCGCAGCCACCGTCGGTGCAGGTCACCAGGACGGTGCGGACGCCCTCGGCGGCGTACCTGGCCAGGATGCCGCCGGTACTGATCGATTCGTCGTCGGGGTGGGCGTGTACCGCCATGAGCGTCAGGGGGGAAACCACGCGGTCCAGCCTAAGGGAGGCCGGGGCGGCTCCGACGCAGCTCCGACGCAGCTCCGACGCAGCTCCGACGCAGCTCCGACGCAGCTCGAGGTCACGGCTCACCACCGGCCCCCTACCGGGGTTTACCTTTGGCGGCCCCGGTGGGACAGGATGGGGCGGTGCGGATCATCGGTCTCGATCACATCGTGTTGAACACGACCGACCCGGAACGCGCCCTCGACTGGTACACGGGGGTCCTGGGGCTGAGCGGGGAGCGCGTCGAGGAGTGGCGTCGCGGCGAAGCGCCGTTCCCGTCGGTCCGGGTCGACGCCGGCACCATCATCGACCTGTTCGCCGGGGGGAGCCGGGGGGGCACGCCCAACCTCGACCACTTCTGCCTGGTCATGGCCGCCGACGACTGGGAGGAGATGGTGGCGTCGGGCGTGGTGCCGATCGAGCGCGGCCCCTCGACGGTCTTCGGCGCCCGCGGCACCGGCCGGTCGGTCTACATACGCGACCCCGACGACAACTTGGTGGAGCTCCGCCGCTACGACGACTGATCGGTGACCGGCGACCTCAGTCGGCCACGAACCGGGCCAGGGCGTCCACCGACGGGATCACGTAGTAGGCCCCCGACAGCGGGGTGGTGTACCTGGTCAGCGCGTCGCGAACGCCGTCGTCGGCGCCGGCCATGCGCCGGAGCATGGCGTCGAGGGGGTGCTGGGTGGCGCAGAACCCGACGAAGACCGTTCCATGATCGGTCGGGCCGCCGTAGCCCACGTTGCGGCGGTAGATGGCCAGTTCCTCCCCGTCCTCCTCGATGACGTTGCGGGCCACGTGGGAGGTCTCGGGCAGGATGTCGTCGTCGAGCTGGACGCTGTCGGGCTTGGTCCGCCCGATGACCAGCTCCTGGTCGTGATCGCTGAGGTCGCGCCAGGAGGGCAGATGCCGCCACTTCTGGTAGAGCAGCACGCTGGAGCCGTCCTGGGGCAGTACCGCCACCTTCTCGGCTTCGAGCATCGACGGGTTCTCGGTCCCGTCGATGAAACCGGTCAGGTCCCGGTCGTGGCGGTAGACCCATCCGAGCAGCTCGGTCGCCACGGCGGCCACCGGGGCGGCGCGGTCGATGACCCGCACGGCACTGTCGAACACCACGTCGCGTCGTCCGCCGGCGATCCAGAACCAGGCGTCGTGCTGGGTGGCGGGCATCTCGAAGTCGGCGCCGCGGACGACCTCGAAGGGCGACACGTTGGTCCGGGCCGCCTCCGGGGCCACCTCCCCCCACAACCCGGGCTCGAAGCCGACCACCACGCTCAGGCCCCCCGCCGAGGTTTCCGGGCCGACCAGGGCGGCCAGGGCGGCCACGAGGTCGGCAGCGGCGCCCCCGGGGCGCAGGTCGAGCTCGATGAAGCAGTGCTCGGTGGTCCCGAGGGAGAATATCCCCGGCTGCGGCTGCATCAGCGGGGCACCTGCGACCAGGGCAGTTCCTTGTCCACCCTGACGTCGCCGGGCAGGCCCAGCACCCTCTCCCCCATGATGTTGCGCTGGATCTCCGAGGTACCTCCCTCGATGGAGTTGGCCCTCGACCTCAGGAACATCTTGCGGGACGAGCCGGCGGGACCGGTCAGGCCGAGACCCTCGGTGCGCTCCATGCGGTACTCGTAGCCGACGGTCCCGGCCGGTCCGAGCAGGTCGACGCACATCTCGTATATGTCCTGGTTCAACTCGGCGAACATCAGCTTGGCGATCGATCCCTCCGGCCCGGGGTTCCCGGCCTTGCGGTTCTGACCGGCCCTCATGTTGGTCAGGCGGAGAGCTTCGGCGGTGCACCACAGCTTCATCAAACGGTCCAGCTGGCCGCGGTGGCGGCGGGAGGGTTCCAGGTCGCGCCACAGCCTCACGGCCTCGGCGATGGCTCCGCTGCCCCGCTCGGGAGCCCCGCCCCCGCCGCCGATGGTCGTGCGCTCGTTCATGAGGGTGGTCATGGCGACCCGCCACCCCTCCCCTACGGCCCCGATGCGGTCGGCGTCGGGGACCCGGACCTCGGTGAGGTAGACCTCGTTGAACTCGGCCTCGCCGGTGATCTGGATCAGGGGGCGCACCTCGACGCCGGGGGCGTGCATGTCCAGCGCGAAGTAGGTGAGGCCCTTGTGCTTGGGCACGTCGGGGTCGGTGCGGGTGACCAGCATCCCCCGGTCGGCGATGTGGGCGAGAGTGTTCCAGACCTTCTGGCCGGTGATCACCCACTCGTCGCCGTCGCGGACCGCCCGCGTCGACAGGCTGGCCAGATCGGACCCGGCCCCGGGCTCGCTGAAGAGCTGGCACCAGGAGTCGGCGCCGGTGAACATCCGGCGCAGCAGCCGATCCTGGAGCTCGTCGCTGCCGTTGGTCACCACCGTGGGGCCGGCCATGGTGAGACCGAAGAAGTGGCGACCGTCGGGCGCCTTGGCACCGGCCTGGCGCAGGCGGGCGTCGACCCGGCTCTGGAGCGAGGGGGCCACACCCAGGCCGCCCCGGCCCTCCGGGAAGTGCACCCAGGCCAGCCCATGGTCGTACTGCAGGCCCCGGAACTCCTCCATGGGCATGGTCGCCGGGTCAGCCAGCTCCAGGAGCCGCCCGATCCGCTCGTCGACAAGCGCGGTAGCGTCGGTCATACCCGCAATCTTGGCAGCCGCCGCGGCCTGTGTGCCGCCCGGAGCGCCGTCGGGCGCCCCGGGCGGGTGATGGCCACTGGGAGGGTGGGCGCCCCCGTCGGCGGCGGGTCGGGCCTGATTAAGGTCTGGACATGGCACGCGTGGAGACGGTGAGGGGACCGGTTGACACAGCAGAGCTGGGTCGCACCTACATGCACGAGCACATCTTCGTGCTGACCCCCGATGTCCAACTCAACTACCCGGAGGAGTGGGGACGAGAGGAGGACCGCGTCGCCGACGCGGTGGCCAAACTTAAAGCCGCGGCGGCCCAGGGCACGAGGACCTTCGTCGATCCCACGGTCATCGGGCTGGGACGGTACATACCCCGGATCGTGGCCATCGCCGAGCAGGTGCCCGAGCTCAACATCATCGTGGCCACGGGCTGCTACACCTACGACTCGGTACCGTTCTTCTTCCACTTCCGGGGCCCGGCGCTGGCCGCGGCGGTGGGCGTGGAGCTGCCCGACCCCATGGTCGACATGTTCGTGAAGGACATCACCGAGGGCATATCGGCCACGGGGGTGAAGGCGGCCTTCCTCAAGTGCGCCATCGACGAGCAGGGCATGACCGACGACGTGGCCCGGGTCATGCGGGCGGTGGCGAGGGCCCACCGCCTGACCGGTGCCCCGATCACCGTCCACACCCACCCCGGGAGCGGCACGGGTACGCTGGTGAAGCAGCTGCTGTGCGACGAGGAGGGCGTGGAGCCCACCCGGGTCGTGCTCGGGCACAGCGGTGACAGCACCGACGTCGACCACCTCTCGGCGCTCGCCGATCACGGCTTCATCCTCGGCATGGACCGCTTCGGCATCCACGCCGGGGGGGCCACCTTCGAGAAGCGCTGCGACGTCGTGGTGGAGATGTGCCGGAGGGGCTACGCCGACCGGATGGTGCTCTCCCACGACGCCGCCTGCTACATCGACTGGATCGACCCCAACGTCATACAGGCCATGGAGCAGTGGAACTACCTGCACATCGAGGCCGACGTGCTGCCCTATCTGCGGGACCACGGAGTTCCTGACAATGATATTGAGCAGATGTTGGTCGCCAACCCTCGGCGCTACTTCGAGAACAACACCGCCTACTGACCCCGGAGGTCACCCATGCCCGCCAACCCGCTCAACACCGACGACTTCGGCGGTGAGCTGTACAACCTGGCCATCTCTGAGAAGGCTCGCCCGCTCCTCGACGCAGTGAAGCGGTTCATCGCCGAGGAGGTACGGCCGATGGAGGAGAAGTTCTTCGCCCTCGATGAGTTGAAGACCGACCCGTGGAGCTTCGCTCCCGGCCAGCTCGAACTGCTCGACGCCACCAAGGCCAAGGCCAAGACCGCGGGGCTGTGGAACTTCTTCCTGCCCAACGCCGAGACCGGCGAGGGTCTGGCCAACCTGGACTACGCCTACATCGCCTTCGAGCTCGGAAAGTCCCGTCTGGCCTCGGAATGTCTCAACTGCTCGGCCCCCGACACCGGGAACATGGAGGTCCTCGAGCGGGTCGGCACCCCTGAGCAGAAGAAGCAGTGGCTCGAGCCCCTCCTCGCCGGCGAGATCCGCTCGGCCTTCGCCATGACCGAACCGGATCTGGCCTCCTCCGATGCCCGCAACATCGCCTGCCAGGCCGTCCTCGACGGCGAGGAGTGGGTGATCAACGGGGAGAAGTACTACATCTCCGGGGCCGGCGACCCCCGCTGCAAGATCCTGATCGTCATGGTGCGCACCAACCCGGACGCCGCCACCCACCTGCAGCAGTCGCAGATCCTCGTCCCGATCGACACCCCCGGCCTGGAGATCCTGGGTCCCATGACCGTGTTCGGCCACGACGACGCCCCCCACGGCCACATGCACCTGCGCTTCACCGACGTCCGGGTACCCAAGGAGAACATCCTGCTCGGCGAGGGCCGGGGTTTCGAGATTTCCCAGATTCGTCTCGGCCCGGGGCGTATCCACCACTGCATGCGATCCATCGGAGCGGCCGAGAAGGCGCTCCAGCTGATGGTCGAAAGGGGTCTGTCCCGCCAGGCCTTCGGCAAGCCGATCATCACCCTCGGCAAGAACACCGAGTGGGTCAGCGAGGCCCGCATCGAGATCGAAGCGATGCGTCTCATGGTGCTCAAGGCGGCCAAGGCCATGGATCTGATGGGCAACACCGACGCCCGGGTGTGGGTCAGCGCAGTCAAGGCCATGGTGCCCGAGCGGGTGTGCACCATCATCGACCGGGCCATCCAGATCCACGGGGCCACGGGTATCTCCCAGTGGACCCCGCTGGCCGACATGTACACCTCTCAGCGCACCCTGCGCTTCGCCGACGGCCCCGACGAGGTGCACCACATGGTCGTCGGGCGGGCCGAGATCGCCCGCTACCAGGCGGCCCGCTGAGACCCCCCCGGGGCTCAGAGGCCGTAGGCCTCCCACCGAGCTCAGAGGCCGTAGGCCTCCAGTAGACGGAGCCAGACCTCGCTGATCGTCGGATACGACGGCACGGCGTGCCACAGCCGGTCGAGGGGAACCTCTCCGACCAGCGCCACGGTGGCCGAGTGGAGCAATTCGGCGACCCCCATACCGACGAACGTGGCGCCTACGAGCACCCGGCGGGCCTCATCCACCACGATGCAGGCCCGCCCCTCGTAGCCGTCGGCGAACAGCGACGAGCCGGCTACGGCGATGGGGATCTCGACGGTCCTGGTCTCCATCCCCGCCTGCCGGGCGGCGGCCGAGGTGAGCCCCACCCCTGCCACTTCGGGGTCGGTGAACACCACCGCCGGCACCGCCCGGTGGTCGGCGCTGGCCGAGTAACGGTCCCACGCCGCCGGGCTGACCTCCCCCGCGGCGCGCGCCGCGATGACGTCACCGCACACCCTCGCCTGGTACTTGCCCTGATGGGTCAGAAGGGCCCGGCGGTTGACGTCGCCGGCGGCGTAGAGCCAGCCCCCCGCCACCGCGGTCACCCGCATCGAGTCGTCGGTCTCGAGCCAGGAGCCCGGCTCGAGACCGACCGTGTCGAGGCCGAGGTCGTCGGTTCGGGGTCGGCGACCGGCCGCCACCAGCACTTCGTCAGCGACCAGGTTCGACCCGTCAGCGGTCGACACCACGACCGCGCCGTCGGGTCGGCGGGACACCGACTGCACCTCCACCGAGGTGCGCACGCTGATCCCCGACGCCGTCATCGACGCCTCGACGAGCTGCCCGGCGAACGGCTCGTGGCCGGGGAGCAGCCCCTCCGAGCGGGCCAGGACGGTGACCTCGCTCCCCAATGCGGCCCAGGCCTGGGCCATCTCGCAGCCGACCACACCTCCGCCGATCACGACCAGGCGGCCGGGTGCCCGCGACGCGCTGGTGGCCTCCCTGCTGGTCCACGGGTTGGCCTCGGCGAGACCGGCGTTCGGCGGGATCAGGGCGTCCGAGCCGGTGGCGACGACCACCGCGTGGCGGGCCGTCAGCTCCCTGTCGCCGACCATCACCCGGCGCTCGCCGGCGAGGCGGCCGTGACCTCTCACGAGGGAGATGCCGGCTCCTTCGAGCCAGTCGACCTGCCCGCGGTCATCCCAGTGGCTGGTGAAGGAATCCCGGCGGGCCAGCACCGCGGTCACGTCGAGCGGCCCGGTCACCGCCTGACGTGATCCTTCGAGCGACGAGGCCTCCCGGAGGGCCTGGGCCGGCCGGAGCAGCGCCTTGCTCGGCATGCACGCCCAGTAGGAGCATTCGCCGCCGACCAGCTCGGATTCGACGATCGCCGCGCTGAGCCCGCCCCGCACGGCCCGGTCGGCGACGTTCTCCCCCACCGGACCGGCCCCGATGACCACCACGTCGAACTCATCCGTCATTGGTTGGAGGTTAGGCGAGCCTTGGCCGGTTAACGTGACCGCACTGTGATGTCGGGCCAGCGGGAACGCAGCGGAGTGGAGAACATGGAGATTCTCCTGGTCGAAGACGACGCCGGCGACGCTCTGCTGGTGGAGGAGCTACTCGACGGCGCGGGGTCGGGGCTCGAGCCGGTGTGGACCACCACGGTGGCCGAAGCCGAGCGGCGGATCACGGCCCGCACCCTGTGCATCCTCCTCGACCTGAACCTGCCCGACTCCGAGGGGATCGAAGGGCTGCGCCGAGCCCTGCGCGTGGCCGGTCGGATACCGGTGATCGTCCTGACCGGTCGGGTCGACCGCACCCTCGGGGAGCTGGCCGTAGCCGAGGGAGCCCAGGACTACCTGGTGAAGGGAACGGTCAGCGGCGAGGAACTGGTGCGGGCCGTCCGCTACGCCGTCGAACGCCGTAAGGGCCAGGAGACGGCCCGCCGACTGGCCGAAGCCGAGCTGCTGGCCGCCGAGAAGGCCCGTCTGGAAAGAGGTCTGCTGCCCCGACCGATCATCTCCAACCCGGCTCTGTCCTGGTCCACCCGTTACCGTCCCGGCGGGGGCCGGGCGCTGCTCGGGGGAGATTTCTTCGACGGGATCGAACTCGGCGACGGTTGCATCAGGGTGCTGATGGGCGACGTCACCGGCCACGGGCCCGACGAGGCCGCCCTCGGAGTGGCCCTGCGGGTCGCCTGGCGTTCGCTGGTGCTCGCCGGGGCTCCGCCCGAGGCGGTGCTATCCGGCCTGCAGAAGGTGCTCGGCGCCGAACGTCACTCCGAAGATGTGTTCGCCACGGTGTGTGACATAACCCTCACGGCCGACCTGTCGCGCGCCGTCGTGCGCCTGGGGGGTCACCCCGCCCCACTGCTGCTGAGATCGGGCCGGGTGGACGCGGACACGGTCATCCGACGGGGCCCGCTGCTCGGCTTGGTCGACGACGCCACCTGGCCGGCCACCACCGTCGCCCTGGGCGATGACTGGGGCCTGATGCTCTTCACCGACGGACTGGTGGAGGGACGTACCCCCGACGGCCAGCGGCTGGACGTGGCCGGTCTGATGGACCTGACGAGTGAGGCGGTGGGTCGGGGGGTGGGCCTCGGTGCGCTGGCCGACGAGCTCATCGCCTCGGCCGAGCAGGCCAACGGCGGCCCGCTGCTCGACGACGTGGCCCTCTTCCTCCTCGGCTCCGGTAGCCGTTGGTGACGTCGGGCCGGGGCTGGCGGCTGCGCCAGCTCCTTGGTGCGCTGTTCGGCTTCTCCGGGTTGATCGTGGCGGCGGCGGCCGTGGCGGGGGGCCTGGCGTTCAACCATCTCACCCACCAGCGGGACAATCTGGTGAACCGCATCGACCCGGCCAGCTCCCTTTCCAGCCAGCTCCTCGCCGACTACGTGGATCAGGAGACCGGCGTCAGAGGTTACGACCTGAGCGGCCAAGCCCTGTTCCTCGGCCCGTACGACTCGGGGCGGGCGGCGGCCAGCGACACCGCCCGACGCCTCACCGGCCTGCTCCCGGCGGGCTCGCCGGCCGGGCGCCTGCTCGCCGTGGTGGAGCAAAGGGCTGCCCGCTGGACCTCCGAGTTCGCGGTACCGGCCATCGCCTCGGTGAGCGGGGGGAGGCTCCCGGTCCAGCCGAGCGACGCCTCCCTCGAGCAGGGCCGGACCCTCTTCGACGCCCTGCGCTCCTCCATCGCCGATCTCCAGGCCGAGTTGGGCCGTGAGCACCGCGCCGCCCAGGCGAGCGTCGTCGCCGCGTCGGACCAGCTGCTCACCGTGATGGTCGTGGCCCTCGCCGTGATCGCGGCCGACGGGCTCCTCGTCTGGCTGTCGCTGAGAAGGCTGGTCGTGCGCCCCCTCGCCGACGTTTCGGCCGACACCCGGTCGGTGACCGAGGGCCAGCTCACCCACGAGGTCCGCCGGGCCGGCCCGGCCGAGATCGCCGAGCTGGCCTCGGACATCGAGGCCATGAGAAGGCGCATCTTCGCCGAGGTCGAGCACGTCCGCCAAGCCCGGGAACAGCTCGAGGCCACCAACGCCGAGCTGGTCCGCTCCAACGAGGACCTCGAACAATTCGCCTACGTGGCGTCCCACGACCTGCAGGAGCCCCTGCGCAAGGTGGCCAGCTTCTGCCAGCTCCTCGAGCAGCGCTACGGCGGCCAGCTCGACGAGAGGGGGGAGCAGTACATCGCTTTCGCGGTGGACGGGGCCAAGCGGATGCAGAACCTGATCACTGACCTGCTGGCCTTCTCCAGGATCGGTCGCACCACCGAGAAGTTCGTCAGGATCGACATGGGTGACTGCCTCGACCAGGCGGTGCGCAACCTCGCCGCGTCCATCGAGGCGGCAGGGGCGTCAGTGACGGCCGAGGGACCGCTTCCGGCGGTGGACGGCGATCGCAGCCTCCTCGTGGCCCTTCTCCAGAACCTGATCGGCAACGCCATCAAATTCCACGGTGACCAGCCCCCGTCGGTGCTCGTCGGGTGTCGCCCGAGCCCCGACGAGGACCAGGCCTTCCTGTGGTCGGTGGAGGACAACGGGATCGGCATCGAGACCCGCTTCGCCGAGCGGGTGTTCGTGATCTTCCAACGCCTGCACGGACGCGACGCCTATCCCGGAACTGGCATCGGGCTGGCGTTGTGCCGCAAGATCGTCGAGTTCCACGGCGGCCGGATCTGGTTGGACACAGAGTTCACCGGGGGAACCCGTTTCTGCTTCACCCTGCCGATGCCGCCCAACGAGGAGGTCAAAGATGTCCGATACGCCGACCAATCCGCCGACGGCCCCTGAGCCGCCGGCCCACAGCGTGGACATCGTCCTCGTCGAGGACGACCCCGGCGACGTCCTCATGACCACCGAGGCCCTCGAGGAGAGCAAGCTGCTCCACACCCTCAACGTCTTGAACGACGGCGAGGAGGCCATCCGCTACCTGCGGCGCGAAGCGCCCTACGAGAACGCCTCGCGACCGGATCTGGTCCTGTTGGACCTCAACCTGCCCCGCCTCGACGGTCGGGAGGTGCTGTCGATCGTCAAGAACGACCCGACGCTGCGCTCCATCCCTTGCGTGGTACTGACCACGTCCGACGCCGAGGACGACGTGGCCCGCAGCTACGACCTGCACGCCAACGCCTATGTCACCAAACCGGTGGACTTCAACGCCTTCACGGCCGTCGTGCGCCAGATCGACGACTTCTTCTTCACCATCGTGAGGCTTCCCCAGCCCTGATCTGGGTATATGGGACGTGTGAAGTTCAGATTCTGGCATGTGCCGGTCAGGGCCGTCACCGGCGCGTTCATACTCAACGCGGGATTGGCCAAGTTCAAGTCGGATGATCCCGAGACGCACAAGGGCGTGCACGGCATGGCCTCGACCGCCTACCCGCAGCTGGCCAACGTCGACCCGGGGACCTTCACCAAGGCCCTCGGGGCCGGCGAGATCGCTCTCGGGGCGTCGCTCCTCACCCCCTTCGTGAGCCCCGGACTGGCCGGCGCCGGTCTCACCGCCTTCTCGGCCGGGCTCCTCGGGCTCTACTTCAAGGTGCCGGGGATGACCGTGGACGGCATCCGGCCCAGTACGAGTGGTACACCCATCGCCAAGGACAGCTGGTTGCTGGCCATCGGGCTGGCCTTGATGCTGGACCGGGCCGGCGAGGCGGCCCGCGAGGCCGTCCCCCGACCGCTCTCGCATTCTTGAGCGCGCCGGCGCCCGGCCCGGCAAGGGAGCGACCGGTGAGGCGGGCGTCGTACCGCCTCCAGCTTCGGGCCGAGTTCGGCTTCGACGCCGCGGCCGAACAGGTGAGCTACCTGGAGAGGCTCGGCGTCAGCGACGTGTACTGCTCGCCCATCCTGCAGGCCGTGGCGGGAAGTGCCCACGGCTATGACGTGGTGGACCACTCCCGGCTGTCCGGCGAGCTCGGCGGCCGGGGCGGCTTCGACCGACTGGTGAGCGCCGCCGGCGGGGCGGCCCTCGGAATCACCGTCGACATCGTGCCCAACCACATGGCCATCGACGGGCGCTCCAACCGGTGGTGGTGGGACGTCCTGGAGAACGGCCCGTCGAGTCTCTACGCCGCCTACTTCGACATCGACTGGCCCGGCGACAGCGCCCACTCGGAACCCTCGGTGCTGGTCCCGGTGCTCGGAGACCGGTACGGAAAGGTGGTCGAAGAGCATCAGGTCCAAGTCGTGCGGGACGGGGCGGACTTCGCCGTGCGCTACTTCGAACACGACCTGCCGCTCTCCCCCCGAACTCTCGACACCCTGCTGCAGCGGGCGGCCGGCCGGTGCCGGTCCGAGGAGCTGGACGAGCTGGGCCGGGCGTTCGGCGCTCTGCCCCACGCCGCGGTTACCGATCCCACCACGGCGCGGGTCCGCCACGACCGCAAGGAGGAGCTCCGCGAGCGCCTTGCCGCGCTGCTGGCCGCCGAGGCGGAGCTGGTCCGGGCCGTCGATGACGAGGTGAGCTCGGTCAACGTTGACGCCGACGAGATGGACCGGCTCCTTCGCCGCCAGAACTACCGCCTGGCCTACTGGCGTACCGCCCGAGAGGAGCTGGACTACCGGCGCTTCTTCAACATCGAGACGCTGGTCGGCCTGCGGGTCGAAGACGACCGGGTGTTCGCCGACACCCACGAGACCATCGGGCGTCTGGTGCGGGCCGGCGCGGTGAGCGGGCTGCGGGTCGACCACGTGGACGGCCTGCGCGACCCCGAGGGCTACCTGCAGAGGCTCCGGCGGCTCGGCCCGGACACCTACGTGGTGGTGGAGAAGATCCTCGAGTCGGGCGAGGAGCTCCCGGCGTCGTGGCCGGTGCAGGGCACGACCGGCTACGACTTCGCCGCCCACGTCACCGACGTCCTGGTCGACCCCGCCGGCGAAGACCTGATGACCGCCTCCTACGTAGGCGTCACCGGTGAACCCGGCAGCTACCCCGAGGTTCTGCGCCAGTCCAAGCTCCAGATACTGACCGATGAGCTGTCACCGGAGTGCGACCGCCTGACCCGGCTGCTCCAAGTGGTCTGCGACGGGCACCGTCAGCAGCGCGACCGCACCCGAGGTGAGATCAGTGACGCCCTGCGGGCCATCCTGGTCTCGTTCCCGGTCTACCGGACCTACGCCCACCCGGATCGGGCCGTGACCGAGCAGGACCGCGTCGTGGTCGACACCGCCGTCCGGGAGGCCAGGAACGTGGCTCCGGGCACCGATACCGACCTGCTGGACTTCATCGGCGAGGTCCTCCTGCTCGCCCACCCGGGGGGCGCCGAGACCGAGTTCGCCCTGACCTTCCCGCAGCTGTCGGCGCCGGTCATGGCCAAAGGGGCCGAGGACACAGCCTTCTACCGCTACAACCGGCTGGTCTCGCTGAACGAGGTGGGCGGGGACCCGGGGCGTTTCGGGCGGACCCTGGGCGAGTTCCATACGGCGATGGAGACGATGGGCCAGCGGGCCCCCGAGGCCATGCTGACCCTCGCCACCCACGACACCAAGCGAAGTCCCGACGTGCGGGCCCGGATCGGCCTCCTGAGCGAACTGCCCGACTACTGGGACGAGGCGGTGACCACCTGGATGGGTGTCACCGACCACTACGCCGGGGATAGCGGGCCTGATTTCAACACCCGCTACCTGCTGTTCCAGACCCTCGTCGGGGCCTGGCCGATCGACTCCGAACGGCTCGTGTCCTACATGGACAAGGCGGCCAAGGAGGCCAAGGTCCACACCTCGTGGGCCGACCCCAACGCCGACTACGACTACCAGCTCCGCAAGTTCATCGAGGCCACGCTCAGCGATCAGCACTTCGTGGCCGAGTTCGAGTCGTTCCTGCGGCGCCAGCGGATAGTCGAGCTGGGGCGGGCCACGTCGCTGTCGCAGCAGACTCTGCTGCTCACATGCCCGGGCGTGCCCGACATCTACCAGGGCAGCGAGACCTGGGACGGCTCGCTGGTCGATCCCGACAATCGGCGGCCCGTGGACTACGAGCAGCTGGCCGGCGACCTGGCCCGCACCGCCGGGTGGCGCCCGGAGTGCATGGCCGTGGAGTACGACCGCGCCGCTGACCGGCGGGCCAAGATCTGGCTGACCGCCCGACTGCTCGATCACCGCCGCCGTCGGCCCGAACCGTACGGCGGCGGGACCTACGAGCCGCTCGACGTGTACGGATCCAAAGCCGGTCACCTGATCGCCTTCTGCCGAGGACGTCTGGTGGTGCTCGTCGCCCGCCACCACTGGAAGCTCGGCGGCGACTGGGACGACACCATGGTCAGCCTGCCGGCCGGCCGTTGGCGTCCGGTGATCGGCGTCGGCCCCGAAGTGAAGGGCGGCGACCACCGCGTCGGTAGCTTCTTGGGGCACGGCCCGGTGGCCGTCCTCGAGTACTGATCAGGTCCCAGCGGAGGAGACGGGTCATGTGGACCTTCGAAGTGTGGGCTCCGGCCGCCGGACGGGTGGACCTGGTCCTGGCCCAACCGGCGGATAGTCGGCCCATGACGGCCCGGGGCGGGGGCTGGTGGGTGGCCCACATCGAGCGGGCCGGGCCCGGCGACCGCTACGGGTTCAGCCTCGACGGCGGCCCGGTGCGCCCCGATCCGCGGGCCCGGTCCCTACCCGACGGCGTGGAGGGCTGGTCGGAGATCGTCGATCTGGACGCGACCGAACGCCACGACGGCGCCTGGCGGGGTTTCCAGCTTCCCGGGTCGGTCCTCTACGAGTTGCACGTCGGGACCTTCACCCGGGACGGCACCTTCGACGGGGTGGCCGACCGCCTCGACCATCTGGTGGCTCTGGGAGTGGACGCGGTGGAGATCCTGCCCGTCGCCACTTTCGCCGGTCAGCGGGGCTGGGGCTACGACGGTGTCGGGCTGTACGCCCCGCACCGGGCCTACGGGGGACCCGAGGCTCTCAGCCGGCTGGTGGACCACTGTCACCGGGCCGGGCTCGGGGTGATCCTGGACGTCGTCTACAACCACCTGGGACCAGCCGGCAACTATCTGCCGGAGTTCGGTCCCTACTTCTCCGATGCGCACCGCACCAACTGGGGCGACGGCATCAATCTCGACGGTCCCGGAAGCGACGAGGTGCGCCGGTACCTGATCGACAACGCTTTGATGTGGCTGGGCGATTACCGCTTCGACGGTCTCCGGCTCGACGCCGTGCACGCCCTGGCCGACGACTCCGCAGTTCATTTCCTGGAGCAGCTGTCGACCGAGGTGTCGGCCCTCGCGGCCCACGCCCGACGGCCGCTGTGGCTGATCGCCGAGTCCGACCTGAACGATCCACGCTTCGTGCGGCCCCGCTCGCAGGGCGGATTCGGCCTGGCCTCGTCGTGGGCCGACGAATGGCACCACGCCTGGCACGCCGTGTTCAGCGGGGAGACCGACGGCTACTATTCGGACTTCGGTTCCCTCGACCACCTGGCCAAGGCGTTGCGCCAGGCGTGGGTCTACGACGGGGGTTACTCGCCCCACCGGGATCGGGTGCACGGACGGCCCCCCACCGGCCTGACCGGAGACCGGTTCGTGGTGTGCACCCAGAACCACGACCAGGTGGGGAACCGGGCCACAGGGCAACGCAGCAGCGCGTTGATGTCGGCGGGTCGACTCGCGGTCGGAGCCGCTCTGCTGCTCACGTCGCCCTTCGTTCCCATGATCTTCCAGGGGGAGGAGTGGGGGGCGTCTACGCCTTGGCAGTACTTCACGGACTTCGCCGACCGGGACCTGGGCCGGGCGGTGACCGAGGGGCGGCGGAGAGAGTTCGCCTACTTCGGCTGGGACCCCGAGGAGGTGCCCGACCCGCAGGACCGGTCCACCTTCGCCCGTTCGGTCCTCGACTGGTCCGAGGTGGACGACCCCGGCCACTCCGAGCTGCTGGGCTGGTATCGGGATTTAACCGCTTTACGGCGCGCCGTCCCCGACCTGAGCGACCCGCGGCCCGGGCAGACCCTTGTCGAGGTCGACTCCGATCCCGTCCGCCTGCTGGTGCGCCGGGGGCGGGTTCTGATCGCCGCCAACCTAGGACCGCAGCCGGCCCGTCTGATCGGGCCGTCGAAGGTGCTACTGGCTTCCTTCGCTCCCGAACCGGCGGGGTCGGGCGGGATGGACATCCCGCCCGACTCCGTGGCGATCGTGGCAGACGCCGGCGAGGAGCACCCCGGCCGCCGCACCGTGGCGCCCCCGCCGACGAGCGTGGCGCCCTGGAGGTGGGCCGGTCAGCTTCCGGAGTGAGCGGCCACCTTGGCGAGGGTGTCGACCAGGGCGGAGTTGAAAGCGGGCAGGTCGTCGGGCTTGCGGCTGGAGATGAGCAGGTTGGGTCCCTGCTCGCACACCTGCAGTTCCTGATCCACCCACGTCCCGCCGGCGTTGCGGATGTCGGTCTGGAGGCTGGGCCACGAGGTCATGGTGCGACCCCGGACCAGGTCGGCCTCGACGAGCACCCAGCCGCCGTGGCAGACCACTGCGATGGGCTTGCCGGCGGCGGTGAACTCCTTGACCAGGCGGACCGCCTCGGGGTCGGTGCGGACCTGGTCGCCGTTGGTCACCCCGCCGGGGAGCACCAATCCGTCGAAGTCCTCGGCCTTGGCGCCCTTGGTCGTCTGGTCCACGGGGTATTTTCCGGCCGGGTCGAGGTGGTTGAACGCCTGGGCCTGTCCGGTCTCCTTGGCGATGAGCACCGGCTGGCCGCCGGCCTTCTCCACCGCCTTCCAGGGCTCCACGAGCTCCGCCTCCTCGATCCCTTCGTTGCTGGTGATGAACGCGACTTTTACCGCTTTGAGTTCGTTGGCCATACCAAGGGGCTACCCGGAGCCGATCACCGGAAAACCAGATGGAGGGCGGCTTCGCCGAACGAGACCCGCCAGGCCGCGCCGGTGGTAGGCCCACACGACCCCCGCGGCGTACCGGGACCAGCCTCGCAGCCACCCCGGCCGCAGGTCGTCGAGGGCCACCTCGACCGGCTCGCCGGGGTACTGGAGCGACGTGCCCGACTCGTCCACCAGCCGCCCCACCAGGGCGTCCAGGTCGGGGCCTTCCAGGGTGGGTGGCCAGGTAGTACGCCCAGCCCGAGCCGACCCGGTGGCGGGTCAGGGCGGGGCTGCCGGCGACCGGTCGGTCGCCGCTCCCCGAGGGCACGGGCCGGGCGACTTTCTAGGAGATCCTGGTGGTCACGGAGCCGAGTTCGCCGAACTCGGCTCTGAGTTCCTGGCCCGGGGCCAACGGGACCATCGGGCCGAGAGCCCCGGTCATGATGACGTCACCGGCCCGCAGCGGGGCGCCCCGCTGGCACATGGTGTCGGCCAGCCAGCGGGCGGCATGGAGCGGATTGCCCAGGCAGGCCGCCCCCACGCCACTCGAGACCTCCCGGTCGTCGAGGGTCATCCGCATGGGGACGGTCAACGCGTTGAATGCCGACAGCGGGACCGGGCGACTACCGACGACGTACATGCCGCAACTGGCATTGTCGGCGACGGTGTCGACGATGCTTATGTCCCAGTCGGCGATACGGCTGTCGACGACCTCGATGGCCGGCAGGGCGAAAGCCACAGCGCGGATCAGCTGGGCGAATCCGTGGGGGGCCGAGTCGAGATCCTGGTCGAGGACCAGCGCCACCTCGGCCTCGGCGCGGGGCTGGATGAGCCGACCGGCTTCGATCTCGATCCCGTCGCCGTACTCGGTGTCGGCGAAGAGGGTCCCGAAATCGGGCTGGTCCACCCCGACCTGCTGCTGTATGGCCTTGGAGGTGACCCCGATCTTGCGTCCCGACACCCGCCGCCCGGCGGCCACCCAGCGGTCGGTGTTGATCTGCTGGACGGCGTAGGCGGCGTCTATGTCGCTGGCCGTGCCGAGAAGATCCCGAATCGGGGGGATCGCCTCACTCCTCGAGGCGGCCTCCCAGAGCCGCTTGGCCGCTTCGTCTATCAACCCCATGTCCACTGGCACACCTAAACCCTATTGTTCAAGCGGGGCGCCGGCATGATCGAAGTATTGGCATGACCGAAACCATCGGCCGGGCCGAGCGCGTCACCTCATCGCTGGTCGAGACCGCGGAGCTGGCCCGGGACCTGGTAGCCAACCTGGAGTCGGTGCTGCTCGGCTCACCGGCCGCGGTGGAAGCGGCGGCCACCGCCGCCCTATCGGGGGGCCACCTGCTCGTGGAGGACGTCCCCGGGGTGGGGAAGACGGTGCTGGCCCACGCCCTGGCGGCCAGCCTGGGGGCCGACCTGTCGCGCATCCAGGGGCACGCCGACCTGCTGCCGAGCGACGTCACCGGCATCTCGGTGTTCTCCCCGGAGGAACGGTCCTGGGAGTTCCGCCCCGGACCGGTGTTCGCCCACGTGGTGCTGGCCGACGAGCTCAACCGGACCCCGCCGCGCACCCAGTCGGCCCTGCTCGAGTCGATGGAGGAGGGGCAGGTGTCGGTCGACGGCAAGACCTGGCCGCTACCGAGGCCCCACATGGTGATCGCCACCCAGAATCCGGTGACCCAGCGCGGGACCTATCCCCTCGTGGAAAGCCAGCTCGACCGCTTCTCGATGGCGACCACGATCGGCTATCCCGACGCCGAGACCGAGACCCTGATCGTGAGCCGCGGGGGCGGCCGACCGGCCCTGTCGGGGATCACCGCGGTCTGCTCCACCGAAGGATGGGCCCGGGCCCGCGACGCCACCGAGGAGGTCGTGGTCAGCGACGCCGTGGCGGCCTACGCGGTGGCGCTGTGCCGGGCCACGCGCCGGGCCTCCGGCGTGGAACTCGGGGCCAGTCCCCGAGCCGGAATCTGGGTGGTCCGCTCGGCCCGGGCGCGGGCTCTTCTGCAGGGGCGGCCTTTCACGGCGCCCGACGACGTCAAGGCGGTGGCCGTCGGCTGCCTGGCCCACCGTCTGGTGATGAACGACGGACGGTCGGGACTCGAAGCCGGGGCGGACGTGGTCCGAGAGGTCTTAGAGACCGTTCCCGCCCCCCGACCGTGACCGCCGGGCGCTGCCGCCCGGCGCGGCCGTGGAGCCCCCTGATCAGCGGCCCGGCCATCGTGATCGGCTGGTGGTTGGTGGCTCGCAACGGCGGTCAGGGGTGGGTGCAGGCCCTCGGCGACATCGTCGCCGCGGTCGTGGTGGTGGGGCTGGTCGGGCCGTGGTTGGCGTTGCGGGGTGCCGAGGCGGAGATCGTGGCCGCCCCCGCCGACGCGGTGTCGGGATCCCCGCTGGCGCTCGAGGTGAGGCTGACCGGGACGGCCCGGATCACCGCCCTGCGACCGACCGGGGAGGCGACCCCCGCCGGACTTCTGGTGGTGACCCCCACCAGGGGGATCCTGACCAGCGTGGACGTGGAGATATCCACCTCCGCTCCCTTCGGGTTGCAGTCCTGGAGGCGGCGGGCGACCCTGGCCCTCCCCCAACCGGTCCACGTGGCCCCGCGTCTCGGCCGGCCGGCGACCCTGCCGCCGGTTCCGGCGGGTGACGAGCGATCCGACGGGGGGTCGGGTGGTGCCGCGATGAGCACCGGGGACCTGCGCGCCGCCCGGCCCTACCAGCCCGGAGACGCCCGGCGGCTCATCCACTGGCCGTCGACGTCCCACTGCGGCGAGCTGATGGTCCGCGACCTCGAGCAACCCCGCCACCGGCCCGTCGAACTGGCGGTGGAGCTACCCGCCGACGAGGCCGAAGCCGAACGGCGGGCCGGCCAGGCTCTGGCCGAGGTGTTGGCCCTGCTCGATCGCGACGGTCCGGTGCTCCTCGTCACCCGGGAGGCGGAGGGCGCCCGCCGGGGCCTCGTGCACAGCCGGCGGGAAGCCATGCGCCGGCTGGCGGCGGCGCAGTGACCGGATTCCTGGAGGCGGTGAGGCGGGCCAACGCCCCCAAGCCACCCGAGCACTCGGTCCGGTTGCGGGTGGCGTCGGCCGCGACCGTGGTCGTGGCCGTCGGGGCCGCGGCCGCCGAGAGCGAGCTGTCCGGACCGACGGCGGTGTTGGCGGTGGCGCTGATCGTCACCGGCATGGCCTTCTCCTACCGCTACCGCCGGCGGTCTCTCGGCTGGGTGAAGGTGGGGGTGGCGCTGGCCGCTTCGCTGGCCATGGTCTGGTTCATCCACCGGCTGGCGGGGATCACCCCGGGCGACATGACCGGCGTCGAGAACCCGCTGACGGTCATGCTCACCGCGGTGCTGGTGGTCCACTCCTTCCACGTCCCGGCCCGGCGGGACCTGCTGTTCGCGGTGGCCGGCTCGGCGGCCCTGATGGCCGTCGCCGGCAGCCAGGCCGTGGACATGCGATTCGGCTCCTACACCCTCGGTTGGGCCCTCTGCGGCCTGTGGGCCCTGGTCGAGCTCGGCGCGTCGGCCGACGGGGCCAGCCGGCCCGCGCCGCGCCGGACCGTTGGGGCGGTGGCCGGGGTGGGCGTGGTGGCCATCACCCTGGTCCTGGTCCTGCCCGCGCCCCGGGCGGCGCTGCGGCTGGACTTCCGGTACTCCCCCGGGCCGGGCGGGACCGTACCCGGCACCGGCACCAGAGCCGGCGACACCGGCTCGCCGCTCGAGCTGTCCCATCCAGGCTCAACCCAGAACGGGACCCGGGTCGGAGGCTACCTGGGGTTCGCCGGCAGCCTGGATACCGCGGCCCGGGCCCGCCTGGGCCGAACGGTCGTCATGCAGGTCAGGGCGGCGGTGCCCACCTTCTGGATCGGTGAGACCTTCGATCGTTGGGACGGCCAGACCTGGAGCTCCACGCGGACCTCCACCCTCACCCTCTCGGGGGGCTCCCCTTTCAGCATCCCGGGGGGGACGTCCGAGGTCTCCGGGCCGGCCCAGCCCGACCTGCAGACCTTCTACGTGGCCGACGCCACCGCCAACCTGGTCTTCCACGCCGACGGGGCCCGGCAGGTGTGGTTCCCGGCGTCCAAGCTGTTCGTCGGCCAGGACGGCTCGGTCGTGTCGCCGATCGGCATCGGCAAGGGAGCCATCTACACGGTTGAATCGGCGGTGAACCTCCCCTCGCCGGCCCAGCTGCGCGCCGCCGGTCCCCCGCCCACGGGATCGCTCGGGACCTACCTGCAGCTCCCGAAGCCCTACGACTCGGTCCGCCAGCTCGCTCGTTCGGTCACTACCGGTGCCAGCACCGAGTACGACACCGTCCAGGCGCTCATCTCCTGGATCGGCGCCCACACCCGCTACTCGCTGGACATCCCCCCGCTGCCGCGGGGCACCGACGCCGTCGACGCCTTCCTGTTCGGGGACCGCACCGGTTACTGCGAGCAGATATCGACGGCGCTGGCGGTGATGCTCAGATCGCTCGGCATTCCGGCGCGCGAGGCGGTGGGCTACGTCCCCGGGCCCTACAACCCCATAACCGACCTCTACCAGGTACGGGCCGAGGACGCCCACGCCTGGGTGCAGGCCTACTTCGCCGGCTACGGGTGGGTGAGCTTCGACCCCACCGCCGTGGTGCCCGACGCCAACCCCTCCCCGGGAGCCACGGCCCTGCACCTCGCCGGCAGGTGGCTGGCCGCCCTCCCGTGGGTCCCTCTCGGCGCCGCCGCGGCGGGGGCCGGCGGGATGACGCTACTGGTGCGGGTCGGGCGGGAGCGGCGGGCCCGGCGCCGCCTCGACCCGGCCCAGAGGGCGGCCCAGCGCATGGAACGAGCCGGGCGGCGCGCCGGGCGGCCCCGTGGCCCATCCGAAACGGTCACCGAGTTCGCCGCCGCCCTCGGACAGGACTGGCCGGCCGTAGCCGGAGCCATCCAGGCCTGCGCCTACGGGGGGGTGCACCTGAGCCGGGCCGAGTGGGCCGCCCTGGTCGGCGCCGCCGAGAGAGCCGGTTCCGACCGCAGAGCCGGTGGCGCCGGCCGCCGGGGGCGCCGTCCCGGGCTGGTCGTCAGCTACCGCCGCCCGGTTCGGGATCGAGGGTGCTGAGGCTGTGCAGGAGCATCAAGGACCGGGCTTCGAGGGTCACGACGCGATCCCGGCCGATCTCCGGTGTGGCCCCCGGCTCCCCGCTGGTGAGCACCGTGAACCAGTGCCCCCCGCCCCGACCGATGGTGAACTCGACGGGCTCCCAATGGGCGTTTAGAAGAAGCAGGTAACGGTCGCGGCTGGTTTCCCCGTCGGCGTCTTCGATCTGACGCCCGTCGAGGGCGACGGCCAGGGAGTTGGTGGCCGGGCTCTCCCAGTCCTCCTGGCGCATCTCCTTGCCGTCGGGGCGGTACAGGACCATCTGGGCCGGCTGTCCGCCGGGCGTGCGCAGGTACTCCCTCGGCCGGAGCGCGGGATGGGCCCGGCGCAAGGCGATGGCCGTGCGGGTGAAGGCCCTCATCTCCTCGTCGGCGTGCTCCCAGTCGTACCAGGAAATCTCGTTGTCCTGGCAGTAGGCGTTGTTGTTGCCGGCCTGGCTGCGGCCTATCTCATCGCCTCCGAGGATCATCGGCACGCCCGCTGACAGCAAGAGGGTGCCCATGAGATTCCGGCGTTGGCGGCTGCGCAGAGCCACGGTCTCGGCGTCGTCGGTCGGTCCCTCGGCCCCACAGTTCCACGAACGGTTGTGCGACTCGCCGTCATTATTGTCCTCGCCGTTGGCGTCATTGTGCTTGTCGTTGTACGAGGTGAGGTCGGCGAGAGTGAACCCGTCATGGGCAGTGACAAAGTTGACGCTGGCGGTGGGTGTGCGGCGCCCCGACGAGTAGATGTCCCCGCTCCCGGTCAAACGCAGCGCCAACTCGCCGAGGGTGCCGTCCTCGCCCCGCCAGAAGTCCCGCACGCAGTCGCGGTAGCGACCGTTCCACTCCGACCAGCGGGCCGGGAACCCGCCGACCTGGTAGCCGGCGATGTCCCACGGCTCGGCGATCATCTTCACCGGGGCCAGCACGGGGTCCTGGTCCACCAGGTCGAGGAAGGCGCTGTGGATGTCCAGGTCGCCGAACTGGCGGGTGAGGGTCGTGGCCAGGTCGAACCGGAACCCGTCCACGTGCATCTCCGACACCCAGTAGCGAAGCGAGTCCATGATGAGCCGCAGCGCCGCCGGGTGGCCGACGTTGAGGCTGTTGCCGGTCCCGGTGGTGTCGAAGTAATGCTCCATGTCCTCGAGCACCAACCGGTAGTAGGACGGGTTGTCGATGCCCTTCATGGACAGGGTCGGGCCGAGGTGGTTGCCCTCGGCGGTGTGGTTGTACACCACGTCCATGACCACTTCGAGGCCGGCCGCGTGCAGGGCCTTGACCATGGATTTGAACTCGTCGACCTGGGCCCCCCCGTCACCGGCTGAGCTGTACTCGTTGTGGGGGGCGAAGAAACCGATCGAGTTGTAGCCCCAGTAGTTGCGGAGACCTTTCTCCTGCAGGTGGGAGTCCTGGACGAACTGGTGCACGGGCAGCAGTTCGACGGCGGTCACTCCCAGGTCCACCAGGTAGCCGGTCACCGCCGGGTGGGCCAGCCCGGCGTAGGTGCCCCGGACCTCGGGGGGAACATCGGGGTGGCACTGGGTCAGACCCTTGACGTGGGTCTCGTAGACGACGGTCTCGTCGAGGGGGATTTCGGGGGGCCGGTCCTGGCCCCAGTCGAAGTCGCGGGCGCTCACCAGGCTGCGGGGCACGAAGGGCGCCGAGTCGGCCTCGTTGCGGCGACGGGGATCGTCGAAGCAGTGGCCGAAGACCGCTTCGTCCCAGTGCACCCCCCCTTCGATGGCCGTGGCGTGGGGATCGAGCAGCAGCTTGTCCGGGTTGCAGCGCAGGCCCTGCTCAGGGTCCCACGGTCCGTGCACCCGCAGCCCGTAGCGCTGCCCCGCTCCCACCTCCGGCAGGAAGCCGTGGAAGACGTGAGCGGTCCGCTCGGGTAGCTCGATGCGCCGCTCCGCGCCGTCGGCGTCGAACAGACACACCTCGACGGCGTCGGCGATCTCGGATTGCACGGCTACGTTGACCCCGTCGGGGTGCAGCGTGGCGCCGAGCGGGTAGGGCGTTCCTTTGGAGGTGTCCACAGCGGCCGTCATACCCTTCGTGGACCTCGTCCACGCCCGGCACCCGGCGCGGGCGGAGGGGCCGCTCGCGGTCAGGTCACAATGGTGTCCGGCCACAGCATCCGGCCCAGCCCCGACGCCCGGGCGATGGGACGCTCCACGGCCTCGGCGACGGCGGCGGCGGTGCCGATCAACACTGCCGACCGGCGGGCCCGGGTGAGCGCGGTGTAGAGCAGTTGGCGGGTCAACAGGCGCGACGAGGCGGGGGGTAACACCAAGGTGACCCGGTCGAACTCCGAGCCCTGGCTCTTGTGCACGGTCATGGCGAAGACCGTCTCGACGGCGTCGAGCAGGAACGGGCTCACCGACCGGCCCGGGACCGCCTCACCGGAGCCCGACCCACCGGCGCCCGACCCACCGGCGCCCGACCCAGCGGCGCCCGACCCACCGGCGCCCGACCCACCGGTGTCGAAGACCACCCGGCGCCCCCCCGGCAGCCCCTGAGACCCCGGGGGGGTCCCCCCGGCTCCGTCCCCGCCGGGGCCGACCACCACCACCCCGGTGTCACCGTTGAACAAGCGGAGGCGATAGTCGTTGGCGGTGACCAGCACCGGGCGGCCGGGGTACCACGCCGACGGTGGACGGCTCCCGTCGGCGCCGCCCAGCCACGCCTCGACCAGACCGTTCCACGCCGCCGCACCGCTCGGTCCCCGGCGATGGGCGCAAAGAACCCGGTGGCGGCGCAGCGCGGCCAGTGCGCCGGCGGCGTCGCCGCCCTCCGAGGCGGCCCGGATGGCCTCAGCCCAGTCCACGATGCCGGTTGCGACCTGCGCCAGAGAGCCCGTCGCGAGCAGCCGGGGGGCCGGGCGGCCCACGAGATCAGCCGGCTCGGTGTCCACCCATTCGACGGCCGGGTCGCCACTGCCGAGCAGGGCGAGGGTGGCGTCGGAATCGCCGCGGCGCACGGCGTCGGCGAGACGGGCGAGCGACCCCGAGAAGCGGTGGTTGGTCCGCAGCACGACCACGGCGTCCGACAGCGGACCCCGACTGCCCTGGCCGGGCTGCGGCCGGGGGCCATGGTCGGGGTCGGCGGCGGCCCTCGGCGCGACCGCACCGGGGCCAGGGGTGGCGCCGACAGTGGCGCCCGGTCGGCCCGGGCGGTCGCCGGTGGCGCGATCCGGGCGGTCGCCGGTGGCGCGACCCAGGGTGTCGCCGATGGCGCCCACTATGTCGGCCAGCACGGCGCCGGCCTCCACCGAGACGAGCTGCTCGGGGTCGCCGACAAGGATCAGGTGGGCGTCGGACCGGACGGCCTCGACCAGCCGAGTCATCATCGACAGCGAGACCATCGAGGCCTCGTCCACCACCACGATGTCGTGGGGGAGCAGATGATGACGGTGGTGACGGAACCGTCCCGAGCGGTCGGGCCTGGTACCGAGGAGACGGTGCAGGGTGGTTCCCTCCAAGCGGAGCAGGGCGTCGCGGATCTCGTCCGGGACCTCGAGGCGGGCCGCCTCCCCCCGGACGGCCGCCTCCATCCGGGCCGCCGCCTTGCCGGTCGGGGCGGCCAACGCCATCAGCGGCAACCGTCGCGCCGGGTGGGGGCGGCGGCCGGCGAGAAGGGCCAGGAGCCGGGCCACGGTGGTGGTCTTGCCGGTCCCGGGCCCACCGGCGAGAACGGTGAGGCGCCGCCGCAGGGCCACTTCGGCGGCGCCGCGCTGGTCGGCCGCGGCCGGACCCGGGAACAGCCGGTCGAGCTCGGCGCGGTCGGCGCCGCTCAGCGGTCGTTCCGACGGCCACGCCCGGTCGTCGGCGGCCGCCCGCTCGGTGAGATCGGCGGCCAGGGCCACCTCGTCATTCCAGTAGCGGTCGAGGTACAGGTCGCATCCGACGAGCCGGAGCGGGTGACCGGGCCGGTCCGGGGCGGGGTCGGCACCGACGAGGGGGCTGCGAGCGAGCCTGGCGATCCACCCGTCGGGCTCCGGCCAGGGCAGCTCCTCGAGGTCGACTTCGTCCTCGCCCACGACCACCGATTCCCGGAGCCGTCGCAGGTCCACTGAGACATGGCCGACCCGGGGTCCGCGCACAGCCAGGGCGGCCGCCAACAGCACCTGCTCGTCCGTTTCACCGGCCAGCCGGGCCATCCGGGTCGCCACGTGGATGTCGGCGGGGGCGAGGACCCCCGCCTGGTTGAACCGTCTCAGCAACTCGGGCAGGGCGGGGTCGGCGACCAGCTCTACCCGCCAGGGGTCGGCGCCCAGCTCGACCCGCCAGGGGTCAGCGCCTGGCGCGGCCCACCGGTCGGCCGGGCTCATGAAGACGACCGTCCGGAGTCGAACAGGTCAGACAGGGCGGTCACGAGCGGCGGGGGCACCGCCCACGACCACACCCCGTAGGGGACCCCTCCCTCGGTCGGGGTGAGGGGACCGGCCATGCCCCGGAGGAACAGGTAGGCCACCCCCCCGAGGTGGGTTTCGGGTCGGTAGCCGGCGAGTCGCCAGCGCAAGTAGCGGTGGAGGGCCACCACGTAGATGAGGGCTTGCAGCGGGTAATGGCAGCGCTGCATCTCGGCGTCTAGGAACTCCGGGCGGTAGTCGCTGACGAGGAGGTCGCCCGGCTCCCGCCCGAGCCAGTTGGTCTTGTAGTCGACCACGTACCAGCGGGGCGGCCCCACCGGCGCGGCCCGGCGGAACACCAGGTCCAGGCTGCCGTTCAGGTAACCGCGCAGGGCCGTTTCGAGTAGGGGGTCGTCGAGGCGGTCGGCGTAACCGGACAGTCGGTCACCGGGACCGAGATGTCGGCGCAGGACGGCGCCGATGTCGGCTGGACGCACCTGCCCCCGGGGGCGGTCGCCCCCGGCCAGAGGGAGCTCGAAGCCGAGCTCGTCGATACGGTCGCCCCGCTCGGTCCCGGCCAGGGGGGCGCCTCCGGCCCCCGGGCCGAGAGGCGTCGACAGCGCCGCCTGCAACCCGTCGACGAGCACCACCGGGTCGGTCGGCGCGCCTCCCCGACGGGCGCAGTCGGCCACCGCCGCCACCAACTCGGCCCGCAGATCGCCGGCGGCGAAGTCGGCCCGCTCCAGGACCCGGTGGACGAAAGTGCCCACCGCCGGACCGGCCGGCAGGCCGGCGAGGGGACTACCCCACGACCCCGGTCCCGCCGACCGGGGGCTCGGCTCGGCCGGGGTGGCACGACCGGGGTCGGGGTCGGGTTCGTCGGCGACGCCGCCGTGTTCGGGTTCGGTGGGCGCCGGTGCCGGCCGGTCGGCCCGGCGGATGGCGGCGGCACGGGAGTGAGCCGATTCGGTGACACTCGAGTAAGAGGACCGCCGCCACCGAAGGTCCAAATCCCGGGTGAACCGGGCGATGGACAGGGGTGACTGGACGCCGCGCCCACCGGGCGTCGGGGCGACGCCGCGCCCACCGGGCGTCGGGGCGACGCCGCGCCCACCGGGCGTCGGGGCGACGCCGCGCCCACCGGGC
>JAGWSF010000112.1 GCA_028876385.1 Acidobacteriota bacterium
CCGTCCTCAGCCCGTCGAACGGCGTCGGCGAGGCGTACGACCGCGGCTCGGACCACAGCCGAGCGGTTGTCGCCGATCCCGGCTGCTACGAGTTCGTCCAGTAGTCCGATCTCCTCCTCGCTGAACCGGGTCGGTACGGGGGTTGTCATACGCAGTAGTATACATATCGTAGAACAGGCGTGTGTCGGGTCTCGACCGGTGTGCCGGTCAGGGCCGGTTCGCTCGGATCAGTGATGGGGGGCAGCCGATCGCCGGGTCGCCGACTCGCCCGCCCTGGCGTCGCCAGGTGCCCGGCGATGCGGGCCGATCGGCGGTGAGATCGGGGATGAGACCCGCCGGCGGGCGTCGTCCTGCCACCCGTGCGAGCACCCCTCGACCTGCACTCATAGGCTTTTTCGCCACCAGGACTGAGGGCGTGTAGCACCTCGATGCGGGCCAATGCGCTCGAGACCAGCGGGCGGCGGCGCCGTATATACCGGCGGAGCGCCTCAGACTCCGGCTCGCGGACCGCCAGTTTGACGATTGCCGATGAGACCAGATAGATCGCTGCCATCAGCGCTCGTCTAGTCGAAGACGGCGCAGCGCGGCCGACGGCGTCTCGACACCGTCTGCTAGGACGAGCGGCTCGGGCAGGTCATCGAGATCCGCGGTGGCAGGGTCGATCTCCCCAGCGGCGCGCATCTGCTGCAATGGCGTGCCTGCCTGCAGAGGGCAAAGCAGCGCCACGGCGCGGCCTCGGTCGGTGATCTCAACAGTTTCGCCCTGCTCCACAATCTAAGTAGCGCGCTGGCCCGCTGGCGCAGTTCTCTGACACCGACCGAGGTCATGTATTACTCGTAGCACCTTCGATACTCGCGGGCGAGCCGGCCGGTTCCCCCGTGAAGGTCCACGAGTGGTCTGCGGCGCCCGACGCCCGACGCCGGACCCGACGATAACCGCCGCCGCGGGTCTAGGTTGGCGGCGTGGGGCGCGCCACGCGACGGGGGAGGAAGCCGTCGGTGGCCGTGGCCGTGGCGGCGGCCCTGGTGGTGGCCGCCACCGCGGGGGCCTGCGGCACCGGCCCGGGCCGGTTCCATTCGCCGGCCCCGCTGCCCGGCGCCCCCGAGCCGGCGGCCAGCCCACCCCCCACCGCCCCGCCGGCCGGGCGGACCGTCGCCGTCGGAACCCAGCCGGAGGGCGTGGCCGTGAGCGCCGCCACCTCCACCGTGGCCGTCGCAGTACGCGGCGCCCACCCCGGCGTGGACCTCCTCGACGCCCGGACGGCCACCCTGGAGAAGTTCGTGGCCCTCGGCGGGGAGGCCCGCCACCTGCAGCTGGGCGGCCCGGCCGGGCCCCTGCTGGTGCCGGCCGAGAGCGACGACCGGCTCTACGAGCTGGCCCTGCCGTCGGGGGCGGTGGAGGCCGCGGTCCCGGTCGGCCGCCAACCCCACGACGCCGCCGCCGTCGGGTCCACCGTGATGGTCGGCGACGAGCTGGCCGACACCGCCCACGTGGTCGTCGCCGGCCGGGTCACCCGGGTGGTTCCCGCACCCCTGCAGCCCGGCGGGGTGGCCGCCGTGGACCACGAGTTCGTGGTGGTCGGCGTGCGGGCCCGCACCGTCGCCGTCTACCGGCCCGACGGCACCCTGGTGGACCGCCTGGCGGCCGGTGCCGGGCCGACCCACGTGGTGGCCGGGCCCGACGGCTACTTCTACGTGGCCGACACCCTCGGCGGGGCCCTGCTGGTCTACCGCCTGGCCGGGGGGGCCGTGCGGGCCGTCGGCACCGTGGACCTGGGCGGGACCAGCCGCCCCTACGGCGTGGCCGTCGACGCCACCACCGGCTGGGTGTTCGTCACCCTCACCTCCACCGACCAGCTGGTCGGGCTGCACCTCGACGGGGCGGCGGTGACGGCCCGGGCGGTGTGGGCCACCGGCCGCCAGCCCAACTCGGTGGCCGTCGACCCCCCGGCCCGGTCGGTGGTGGTGACCGACACCGGTGACGACCGACTCCAGTTCATACCTTTCCCGGGGGCCTCATGAGCTCGCATCCGACCTACCGGGACACGATCAGGCCGTAAGTAGGAGCGGGCGGACCGGTGCGTGAGGCGGCTTCACCGCTAGAGGAGGCCGTGCAGGCCGCCGGGGGCCTACTCGAACTTGACGGACTTGTCCGAGAACTTGCCGATGGACATCTCGATCAGACTCTGCTTGCCCGATGAGACGCCCTCGATGACCACGCTGCCGGCCCCGAACAGGCTCCGCTTCACCGTGAGGGTTCCCCCCTCGTAGTCCTTCTGGCGGCGCACGTACTGCAGCGCCTTCTCGTCGTGCCCGTCGCCGATGAGGACCAGGACCCCTCCCACCTCGAGGTCGACGCTGGCCTTGTCGTCGAGGTCCTTGACGTTGGCCTGATTCTTGGCCTCCGCCAGGTCGATAGCGGCGTCGTCGGGCGACCAGGCGATGTCGGTGGCGTCACTCAGCGTGGTGTCCACGTCGGGGATGGCGCCGTCGAGAGACGACATGTCACCGGTGAACCCGGTGCAGGACACCCAGTGGATGTCGTAGCCGGCGTAGGTGGCCAGGAGCCCCTTGCACTTGTGCTCGAACTCGTCCTCCTCGACCAGCCGGCCCTCCTGGCCGCCGGTGTCGAGGTACTTCTGCATCAGCACCCGCAGCTCCGGGCGGGGGCAGTTATCCGGGTCGGTGCACAGGCGCAGGTCTTCGCCGGCGGTCGGGACGACCGCCTGCTCCCCCCACCAGTCGATCCGACGGGCGACCTCGGCCGACCCGGCGCCCAGCGGGTCGAGCGAGAAGTTCTCCACCACGCCCCCGGCCAGGACCACGTTCTGGCTCCGGTATCCGCTTTCGATGATGTCTTTGATCTTGTCGTAGTCGAAGGCGGCGTTGACGCCCTCGACCCATTCGCCGTTGTAGTCCCCGATGGGCTTGAACGGCAGGCCCAGGTCCGTTCCGGCGTCGGAATAGAACGTCACCGTGGTGTCATTCGGGACCAGGATCATCTTGTCCCCGGGATCGAAACCGCCGTGACCGACGATCACCTTCTTGGTTGCCATAGCCGTCCCTCCTATTGGTGCTGACCTGCCCTCGACTTTATTGCCGGGCGCGATGCGCACTAGATCCAATGGTGTTGCCCTATCGGGCATATGTCCGGTGTCGGGTGTCTGTCCGGTCAGGCATCCACGGTCTGGGGTCAACCAGCTGCGGCGGCGAAGGTCACATCCGCGGTGTCGAGAGTCGCCGCGGCCCGCCCGGGCGCCGCCTGGTAGCCCCAGTAGAGGTTGGTGTGGGCGATCACCTGCTCGGGGGGCGGGGCGCCGTAGGCGCTCAGGTCCTCGGTGGTGTGGGCGTCGCCGACCAGGGTGACGTCGTAGCCGCGCACGAAAGCCCCGTGGATGGTGGAGCGGATGCAGGCATCGGTCTGGGCGCCGGTCACGACCAGCCGGCCCACCGCCGACTCGGCCAGGACGGCCTCGAGGTCGGTGCCCTCGAAGGAGTCGCCGTAGCTCTTGTGGACCAGCGGCTCGGCGTCGAGGCGGACCAGTTCGGGCACGTACTGCCAGCTCTCGGCGCCGACCGGCAGCTGCTCGTCGGAGTGCTGGACCCAGACCACCGGGGCCCCCTCGGCGCGGGCCCGCTCCACCAGGGCGGCGATGTTGGCCACCACCGCGTCGCGCTGGTAGGCGTCGGCGACCACCCCGTTCTGCACGTCGACGACCAGCAGCGCGGTGTTCGGCCGGTTGGGCAGCGACGTCATGGCGCTCCTCCCCTGCTCGTGGTTGCCTCCAGGATAAGCCGCTCTCATCCTGACCGGTTCCCCGCGCCACGGGCGACCTCCCGTTGGCCGCCGCCGCCCCCGCACTCGATGCCCCGGCCACCTCCGATGCCTTCATCAGGGGCACCGGCGGGCGGGGTAGCCGAGGCGCTACCCGGGGGCCTGGTCGGTCACGACGACGAGGGGGCCCGGCGTCTGACGGTATAGCTGAGATGGGTGACCCGCAGGGTCGACTCGGCGCCGAGCGGTTGGAGGCCCACCCGGTCGGCGTCCACCCCGTCGAACAGGCGCAGCCCGGCTCCGAGCAGTACCGGCGCCAGCGCCACCGTGAACTCGTCGATCAGGCCGGCGTTGAGGTACTGCAGGATGGTGGCGGCGCCGCCGCCGATGCGGACATCGCGGGGTCCAGCGGCGGCGCGGGCGTCGTCGAGGGCCGCCTCGATGCCATCGCCGACGAAGTGGAAGGTGGTCCCCCCGGGCCGCTCCCAGGGGTCGCGCTGGCGGTGGGCAAGGACATAGACCGGCGTGTGGAACGGCGCTTCTTCCGGCCACGCCCCCTCGCCGAGGTCGAACATGGTCCGCCCAATCACGCTGGCCCCGGTGCGGGCGAACGTCTCCTGAAGGATGTCGTTCTCCCGGCCTTCCTCCCCGCCCTGTCCGAGGTGCAGGTTCTCCCGGAAGTACCGCTGCGGGAAGACCCACCCCTGCAGGTCCGCCCACTGGGCCGCCCCGCCCTGGCCGTAAGGGCCCTCGTCGGGGGCGATGAACCCGTCGAGCGACATCGACACGCTGAAGAACACCTTCTGGGCCATGGCTACGGGCCCGCCGGCCGGGTCATCCGGGGCATCCCGGCCACGTAGGCGCCCAGGTGGCCGAGGGTCTGCTCGGCGCCCTCGACGGCGTGGAATTTCTCGGCCGCCTCGTTGCGCTGCTCGGCGGTGGGGAACACGGTGCGCAACTCGACCCGGGTCGCCGTTCCCTCCGGGGTGAAGGTCAGGACCGACTCGAAGGCGTTGGGGTCACCGCGGGTCTCGCCGTGGAGGAGCACGATCCGCTGCGCCGGGGCGATCTCGGTCCAGGTGATCCAGTCCTGGTAGTCGGTCCCGTCCGGTCCGTGCATGACGAACACCCACTCGCCTCCGACTCGGAACTCGAACGTCTCGGTGGTGGTCGTGAAGCCTTCCGGCCCCCACCACTGCGACAGGTGGCGCACCTCGGTGAAGGCCTCGAACACCACCTCCGCCGGGGCGGCGATGACCCGGGAGACCACGATCTCCCGGTCGGCCACCGTCGACGGTGCCGTCCCTCCCTGTGGTGTGCTGCTCATCGGCTGGTCCTCCCTATTTCGTCTGATCGAGGTGGCGTACGTACTCGTCGAGCCGGTCGAAGCCCTCGTTCCAGAACCGGGCGAACCCGCCGCTCCATTCGTGGACCGGCCGCAGCCCCCCGGCGTCGAGGCCGTAGACGCGCTGCTTGCCGGCCTTGCGGTCCCGGACCAGGCCCACCTCCCGGAGCACCCGTAGATGCTTGGACGCCCCCGGCTGGGACAGGCCCAGTCGCTGGGCCACCTCGCTCACGGGGGCGTCACCTCCCCGCAACAGCACCAGGATCTCCCGGCGCTGCGGCTCGGCGATGGCGTTGAACACATCCGAGGTGGTCGCAGCCCGAGCCATCACCCCATCATATGCCGATATAGGCATATGTCAAGAGGCACCCGGCGCGACCGCGCCTGCCGTCGGCAAAGCGGACCCCGAAGGGGGTGGGTCCCCCACGGGCGGGGCGTGAGGGCGGGGCGTTAGGGCGGGGCGGGCGGGCGGGGAACCGCCGCCCCTGACGGCGGCCCCGCCGGGCTGTGCCATGATCGGGCGGTGAGCTCGGGGGCCGGCGTCGCCGACGACGGCCTGGCCGTATCGGTCCGCGGGCTGACCAAGTCCTACGGCGGATTCGACGCCCTGGTCGGCGTCGACCTGGACGTCGAGCGGGGCCAGATCCTGGCCCTCCTCGGCCCCAACGGGGCGGGCAAGACGACCACCGTCGAGATCCTGGAGGGCTACCGCCGGCGCGACGGGGGGACGGTGCGGGTCCTCGGCCTGGACCCCGGCCGGGACCGGACCCGGCTCAAACCACTCGTCGGTATTGTCCTGCAGTCCACCGGCGTGGAGCAGTACCTCACCGTCACCGAGACCGTCACGCTGTACTCCCAGTGCTACCCCCACCCCCGTCCCGTCGGGGAGGTCATCGAGCGGGTGGGGCTGGCCGCCAAGGCCGACGCCCGGGTCAAGACCCTGTCGGGGGGCCAGCAGCGCCGCCTGGACATGGCCGTGGCCCTCGCCGGGGACCCTGAGCTGCTGTTCCTCGACGAGCCGACCACCGGCTTCGACCCGGCCGCCCGCCACGAGGCGTGGGAGGTGGTCAAGAGCCTGGCCGAGCTGGGCAAGACCATCCTGCTCACCACCCACTACATGGACGAGGCCCAGCACCTCGCCGACCGGGTGGCGGTCATCGCCGGTGGGCGGGTGATCGCCGAGGGGACCCCCGACTCCCTCGGCGAGAGGGACCGGGCCCAGGCCCTCATCCGCTTCCGGCTGCCCGACGGCATGACCCCACCGGTCGAGGCCGCCCCGTCGGCCCGGGTGGACGGCTGGTTCGAGCTGCGCGCCGACCAACCCGAAGCGGTCCTGCACCGCCTGACCGGCTGGGCCCTCGACGCCGGCGTCACCCTCGAAGGCCTCGAGGTCAGCCGGCCCAGCCTCGAGGACGTGTACCTGAGCCTGACCGCCGCGCCGGAGGCCCGTGACCGCCGATGAGGACCGTCTCGCTCACCGTCTCCCAGCTCCGGTTCACCAACAAGGCGTTCTGGCGCAACCCCACCCAGGCCTTTTTCATCTTCGCCTTCCCGCTCATCTTCCTGGTGATCTTCACCGCCCTGCTCGGCAACAACACCGTCAGCATCGGGGCCCGCTCTTTCAAGGAGTCCACCTACTACGTGGCGGCCATGGCCGCCTTCGGGGTGGTGACGGCCTGCTTCAACAACATGGCCATCGCCACCGCCTTCCTGCGCGAGACCGGGGTCCTAAAGCGCGTCGACGGCACCCCGATGCCGCCCCTCAGCTACCTCGCCGCCCGCATCCTGCACTCGTTGGCCGTGGCCGTCGTGTTGGTGGCCGTCACCGTGGTGTTCGGCCGGGCCGCCTACTCGGTGGCGCTACCCGGAGGCACCACCCTGGTCGAGTTCGTGGTGATGCTTGTCGTCGGAGCGGCGACGTTCTGCGCCCTCGGGTTGGCCCTCTCGTCGGCCATCCCCAACGCCGACGCCGCCGCACCCATGGTCAACGCCGTAATCCTGCCCCTGCTGTTCCTGTCGGGGACCTTCATCCCGTTCGGCAACGCCACTCCGTCGTGGATCCTCTGGGTGGCCCGGGTGTTCCCGGTGCGCCACTTCGCCGTCGGCTTGCAGGCCGGTTTCCTCGGCACCCCCTTCGACTGGGTCGACGTGGCCGTCGTCGCCGCGTGGGGGGCGTTCGGCCTGGCCCTGGCCGTGCGTTTCTTCTCCTGGGAGCCCCGCCGCTGAACCGGCTTCGGGCCGGCGACCGTCAACGGGGGGCAGATAGCAAAGGGTCTCGTGTGATCGCTGACGCCCTTGAAGCTCGGCGTCGGCCCGGCAGCGGGCCACTCCGCCCTCCGCCCGGGTGTCGCGCTCGCCGCTCGCCGCTCGCCGCTCGCCGCTGACGAAGCTGACGAACGGGCCGCAAACCAAAGTGAATCCACGAACGAGAGCGAAACCACGGCCTGAATCCGATCGCAGACTCACAACCGTTCGCAGACTCGACACCGTTCGCACACCCGACACCGTTCGCACACCCGACACCGTTCGCAGACTCACAACCGTTCGCACACCCGACACCGTTCGCACACCCCGACACCGTTCGCACACCCCGAC
>JAGWSF010000113.1 GCA_028876385.1 Acidobacteriota bacterium
CGACAGTGGTCACCTCCGCCACCAACCCGGCCGTGTTCGGCCAGCAGGTGAGCTTCACAGCCACCGTGTCGACCACCGCGACCGGCGTGGAGCCGCCCAGCGGGACGGTACAGTTCTACGTCGCAGGCAACCCCGTCGGCTCCCCGGTGACCCTCAGCGCCGGCACGGCCACCTCGGCGACGATCGGGACGCTTGCAGTCGGGCAGGATACGGTCACCGCCGCGTACTCGGGTGACGCCAACTTTGCCGGCTCGTCAGCCACCGGCGGGTCCGCCGTTGTCACGGAGACCGTCAACCAGGCTCCCGCTAAAGTCACCGTCACCGGACCGTCGAATGTTACCCAGGGCCAGCCAGCCACATTTCAGGTGACCGTGAGTGGCGGCGACCCGCCTACCGGCAACGTCGTGTTCAGCGTCGGATCGACCAATCTCGGTCAAGCCCCGCTCAACGCAGGTCAGGCGACGTTCACTACCAGCTCGCTACCGCCGGGCAGCATCTCGGTCGCCGTGAGCTACCTGGGCGACGCCAACTTCCAGGGGGCATCGTCAACCACGCCCGTGGTCGTGGCCGCCAGCTCTACGGGGGCGGCACCCGGCCCCGCGGACGCGAACACCGCTCCGTCGACAGCGTCGCTCGCGACGTCGGCCACGCCGGGGAGCACACCATCGAGTACCGCGGCCCTCTCGGCGAGCAGCTCGTCCTCGGGGTCTACCGGCTCCTCGGGGTTCTCGGGGTCCACCGGCTCCTCGGGGTCCACCGGCTCCTCGGGGTCCACCGGCTCCTCGGGGTCTACCGCGTCCTCGGGAGCTGCCACGCCCTCCGGTGCGCCGGGGACTGGTGGGACTCCGCCAAGCGGCTTCAGCTGGCCGTTCGAGGTCGGAGGGGCACTTGTCCTGGTGGGCCTTTTGGGCATCGCAGCCACCGCTGAGGCATCAAGACGTGCCCGGGCCTACAGCCGGTAGCCGTCCCCGGCGGAAGGGCCCGCGGCGCAGCGACTCGCACCGGACTTTCATGGTGCTCGGGGCTGTCGCCGTCGCAGTCGGGTTGGCCCTCGCCGCTTACGGCGCAACGCAGCCCGGGCGAGTGACCCCGCCGTCACCCACTCCAGTCGCGGGCGCCCCTCCACGGACGACCGCTCCAGCCGTGCTGAGCGCCGTAGCGAGGTCCGCTCCTGTGTCGATCCGCATACCGGCTATCGGCGTATCGTCCCCGCTCGGCCCCTCCAGGGGCCTCAACCCCAACGGTACGGTCAACGATGCGCCACTGTCCGGACCGATCTGGTCACTGCCGTGGTGGTACAACCGGGGATCAGCTCCCGGCCAGGCGGGCTCAGCGGTGATCCTTGGCCACGTCGACTCAGCCATCGGGGCCGGACACCTCGGCGTGTTCTTCCACCTCGGGGACCTGAAGCCGGGCGACGTCATCTACGTGACACTCCAAGACGGAACGACAATGAAGTGGGCCGTTTCCTCGAACGTGCTGTACCCGGACCGAAACTTCCCTGATGCGTCCGTCTACACCCACAGTGGGCCACCGATGCTTCGCCTAATCACCTGCGGTGGCAACTTCGATGCTGCCACCCATTCCTATGAGGCGGCAGTGGTTGTGACGGCCCAGCCGGCGAAGCCAGCCTGATCGCCTAGGTGGCGCAAGGGATCGCTCTCGTGCGTGCCGGGAAACCGCTCACTTTCGAGAGTGGAGAAGACGATGTCTTATTCGAACCCGGCTGATCTGCGGAGACGAATCAGGGCTCTTGGCTGACCCGCACAGGCGGTGGTCAGACCCGGCGGACGGATACCGAGCTAGCCACACAGCCACCGTAGCGCATAAGACTACATATGGCTACATATGGCTATGGGTGCGTAAGGTCTCAGCCGTCACGTCGTATTCGGGGTTGGTCACGACGACGATCGGACCGTTGGAGAAGTCGGCCACGCTGCGAGCCATCTCCGGAGTGGGCGCTACAGGACTCGAACCTGTGACCTCAGCCGTGTGAAGGCTGCGCTCTAACCAACTGAGCCAAGCGCCCGTGAGTCGCTCATGGTAGCGCCGGGTTGGGCCGGGCCGCCACCGGGGTGAGCAGTTGTCGGCCGGGCACCGATCGACAGTAGGCGGGAAATCGACTTCACCTCCCGGTCGGGCTGTGTTCTATTATGATCTGCCGCAGCAAGGGCCAGCGTCGTCCCTTCGCGCGAGGACGTGAATCACCGATCCCCCGGAAGGACGCCAGTGGCTGGACCTGACACGCGCTTTGGTCTGTACCGCCCCGAGTTCGAGCACGACGCGTGCGGTGTCGCGTTCGTGGTGGACATGCACGGGCGCCGCACGCACCGGATGGTGCAGATGGGCCTCGACAGCCTCTGCCACCTCGAGCACCGCGGCGCATCGGGTGCCGAGACCAACACCGGCGACGGTGCCGGCATCCTCATCCAGATACCCGACACCTTCTACCGGGAGGCGGTGAGCTTCGCTCTCCCCCCGGCCGGCGCCTACGCCACCGGTATCGCCTTCGTGCCCCGGGACCTCGACGGTTTCCGGGAGGCCGTGGAGAAGATCGTCGTGACCGAGGGATTGACCGTCCTGGGCTGGCGGGACCTGCCCGTCGACCCGTCGGAGCTGGGCAGCATCGCTCTTGCGGCCATGCCGGGGTTCCAGCAGCTCTTCGTCGGCGGCTACGAGGGCATGGACCTCGAGCGCCGGGCGTTCATCCTGCGCAAGCGCCTCGAGCACGAGGTGGAGGGGGTCTACTTCCCGTCGTTCTCCAGCCGGACCATCGTCTACAAGGGGATGCTAACCGCGCCCCAGGTCGGCCCCTTCTTCCCTGACCTCACGGACGAGCGGGTGGACACTGCGCTAGCACTTGTGCACAGCCGCTTCTCGACCAACACCTTCCCGAGTTGGCCGCTCGCCCACCCTTACCGCTACATCGCCCACAACGGCGAGATCAACACCCTCCAGGGCAACCGCAACTGGATGCGGGCCCGGGAGTCGCTCCTGCGCAGCGACGTGCTCCCCGGTGACATCTCCCGCATGTTCCCCATCATCACCCCCGGGGCCAGTGACTCGGCCAGCTTCGACGAGGTGCTGGAACTACTGCACCTCGGGGGACGGTCGCTGCCCCATGCGGTGTTGATGATGATCCCCGAAGCGTGGGAGAACCACCGCACCATGGACCCGCTCCGACGGGCGTTCTACCAATTCCACGCCGCCATGATGGAGCCGTGGGACGGTCCGGCGTCGATCGCGTTCACCGACGGGACCCTCATCGGCGCGGTCCTGGACCGTAACGGCCTGCGGCCGTCGCGTTACTGGGTGACCGACGACGGCCTGGTGGTCATGGCCTCGGAGGTCGGGGTCCTCGACATCGACCCCTCCAAGGTGGTGCAGCGGGGCCGCCTGCAGCCGGGGCGGATGTTCCTCGTGGACACCTCCGAGGGGCGGATCGTCGCCGACGAGGAGATCAAGTCGGCTCTCGCCGCCGAGCACCCGTACCTCGACTGGCTCTCGGAGAATCAGATCCACTTCGACGACCTGGCCCCCCGCTTCACCCTGACCCCCCAGCACTCCTCGGTGGTCACCCACCAGCGGCTCTTCGGCTGGACCCAGGAGGACATGAAGATTCTGGTCGGCCCCATGGCCCGGGCCGGGGTGGAGCCGATCGGCTCCATGGGGACCGACACGCCCATCGCGGTGCTGTCGGATCGTCCGAGGCTCCTCTACGACTACTTCTCGCAGCTGTTCGCCCAGGTCACCAATCCTCCCCTGGACGCCATCCGCGAGGAGCTGGTCACCTCGCTTTCGGGGACCATCGGTCCGGAGCGGAACCTGCTGGCTCCTGATCCGGCCAGCTGCAACCAGATCGTCATGCCGCTGCCCATCCTCACCAACGAGGATCTGGCCAAGTTGATGTACATCAATGAGGACGGCACCCAACCGGGGTGGCAGTCCTTCACCATCGACGGTCTCTTCGACGCCACCGCCGCCTCCCCCGGCGCAGCCATGGCGCAGGCCTTGGCCGAAATCTGCGCCAAGGTGAGCGAGGCCATCGAGGAGGGCGCCAAGATCATCATCCTGAGCGACCGGCACGCCTCCTCGATGTTGGCCCCCATCCCGGCTCTGCTCCTCGTCAGTGCCGTGCACCACCATCTCATCCAGGAGAAGACCCGGACCCGGGTGGGCCTGGTGGTCGAGACCGGCGAGGCCCGGGAGGTGCACCACATGGCCCTGCTCCTCGGCTACGGCGCGGCGGCCATCAACCCCTATCTCGCTTTCGACACCATCACTGACATGGTGCGCCAGGGCGACCTGGGCAGCATCAATCCCCGCAAGGCCATGCTCAACTACATAAAGGCCTGCGGGAAGGGCGTCCTCAAGGTGATGTCCAAGATGGGCATCTCCACGGTGGCGTCCTACACCGGCGCCCAGGTGTTCGAAGCCATCGGACTCTCCTCGGAGGTGGTGGACCGCTACTTCACCGGAACGGTGAGCCGGATCGAGGGTGTGGGCCTCGACCAGATCGCCCAGGAGGTCCTCCTCAGGCACCGCCGGGCGTGGCCCGACCGGCCGAGCGAGATGGCTCATCGTGACGTGGAGGTGGGCGGCGAATACCAGTGGCGGCGCGAGGGGGAATACCACCTCTTCAACCCGACGACGGTGCACAAGCTCCAGCACGCGACCCGCTCTCAGCGCTACGACATCTTCAAGCAGTACACCGCTGCGGTCGACCAGCAGGCAGCTCGGCTGGCCACCCTGAGAGGGCTGTTCCGCCTGCGCACCGCCGAGGAGCGCGGCCGGGAGCCGATTCCGATCGACGAGGTCGAGCCGGTGTCGTCGATAGTGGCCCGGTTCAACACCGGGGCCATGTCCTACGGTTCCATCTCGGCCGAGGCCCACGAGACCCTGGCCATCGCCATGAACCGCCTCGGCGCCCGATCCAACACCGGGGAGGGGGGCGAGGACTCCGAGCGCTTCACCCCCGATCCCAACGGAGACCTGCGTCGCAGCGCCATCAAGCAGGTGGCCTCCGGCCGCTTCGGCGTGACCAGCGAGTACTTGGTCAACGCCGACGACATCCAGATCAAGATGGCCCAGGGGGCCAAACCCGGGGAGGGCGGGCAGCTGCCCGGCCACAAGGTCTACCCGTGGATCGCCCGAACCCGTTACTCCACTCCCGGCGTCGGCCTCATCTCCCCTCCGCCCCACCACGACATCTACTCCATCGAGGACCTGGCCCAGCTCATCTACGACCTGAAGAACGCCAACGACCGGGCCCGCATCCACGTCAAGCTGGTGGCCGAGGTCGGTGTCGGGACCGTGGCCGCCGGTGTGTCGAAGGCCCACGCCGACGTGGTGCTGATCTCGGGCCACGACGGGGGCACGGGTGCCTCCCCCCTCACGTCGCTGAAGCATGCCGGGGCGCCGTGGGAGCTGGGCCTGGCCGAAACCCAGCAGACCCTGCTCGCCAACCGGCTGCGCGACCGGATCGTGGTGCAGGTGGACGGCCAGCTCAAGACGGGCCGCGACGTGGTGGTGGCCGCTCTGCTCGGAGCCGAGGAGTTCGGCTTCGCCAGCGCGCCGCTGGTGGTTAGCGGTTGCATCATGATGCGGGTCTGCCACCTCGATACCTGCCCGGTCGGTATCGCCACCCAGAACCCGGAGCTGCGCAAGCGCTTCAGTGGCCGCCCGGAGTTCGTGGTCACGTTCTTCGAGTACATCGCCGAGGAGGTCCGTGAGCTGCTCGCCGCCCTCGGTTACCGTTCCCTCGACGAGATCATCGGCCATCCCGAGCTGCTCGACACCCAGGGCGCGCTCGACCACTGGAAGGCCAAGGGGCTCGACCTGTCCCCCATCCTGGCCCTGCCCGCGGTCGGCGAGGCCGACGCCCGCCACTGTGTCAGCTGCCAGGACCACGGCCTCGAGCGGGCCCTCGACCGCACCATCATCGCCGACTGCGCCCCCGCCCTCGACGACGCCCGCCCGGTCCGGCGGTCGTATCCCATCCGGAACGTCAACCGGACCGTCGGGACCCTCCTCGGAGCCGAGATATCCCGCCGTTACGGGGCCGAGGGCCTACCCGATGGGACCATCGAACTGGGCTTCACCGGATCGGCCGGCCAGAGCTTCGGGGCCTTCGTGCCCCGGGGGGTGACGCTGCGTCTCGACGGTGACGCCAACGACTACCTCGGTAAGGGGCTCTCCGGCGGCCGCCTGATCGTGCGGCCCTCGGCCGACGCTCCGGTGGGTTTCGTCGCCGAGGAGCAGATCATCGCCGGGAACGTGATCCTCTACGGCGCCACTGCCGGCGAGGCCTACATCCGCGGTCTGGTCGGCGAGCGTTTCTGCGTACGCAACTCCGGGGCCCTGGCTGTCGTCGAAGGAGTCGGAGACCACGGCTGCGAGTACATGACCGGCGGCCGGGTCGTGGTCCTCGGGCCGACCGGTCGCAACTTCGGGGCGGGCATGTCCGGAGGTATCGCCTACGTGTGGGACCCCGCCGGGCACTTCGGGGCCAACCTCAACGGCGAGATGGTGGACCTCGAGGACTGCGACGAGGAAGACACGGGGTGGCTGTCCGAAGTGCTCGGCCGGCATCTCGAGCTGACCGGTTCGGCGGTGGCCCAACGGCTGCTGTCGGACTGGCCGCGGCCGGCCACGTCGTTCGTGAAGGTCATGCCCCGCGACTACAAGCGGGTGCTCGAAGCGGTGCGCCGAGCCGAAGAGGAGGGACGCCCGGTGGAAGAAGCGATGATGGCGGCAGCTCATGGGTAAGCCGACGGGGTTCATGGAGTTCCGGCGCGAGACGCCGACCCGCCGGCCCGTGCCCGTGCGGCTGCGGGACTGGCGGGAGGTCTACGAGCCGTTCCAGGCTGACCGGCTCCAGGCCCAGGCCAGCCGGTGCATGGACTGCGGGATCCCCTTCTGCAATGACGGGTGCCCCCTCGGCAATCTCATCCCGGACTGGAACGACCTGGTCTACAAGGACGAATGGCGGGCAGCCATCGAGCGGCTCCACGCCACCAACAACTTCCCGGAGTTCACCGGGCGGCTGTGTCCGGCACCCTGCGAGGCGGCCTGTGTGCTCGGGATCAACGATGATCCGGTAACCATCAAACAGGTCGAGGTGACCATCAGCGACCGGGCGTGGGACGAGGGTTGGGTGACCCCCGTGGCGCCGAGCCGGGTCACCGGGAAGCGGGTGGCGGTCATCGGGTCCGGGCCGGCCGGGCTGGCCGCCGCCCAGCAGCTGACCCGCGCCGGCCACTCGGTAACCGTCTACGAGCGAGCCGACGCCCCGGGCGGACTGCTGCGCTACGGAATCCCCGAGTTCAAGATGGAGAAGCGGCACCTGGACCGCCGTTTGGCCCAGATGGAGGCCGAGGGCACCGCCTTCGTGTCAGGGGTGACGGTCGGCCCGGCGGACGCCGGCGAGGGGATCCTCGCCGCCGAGGAGTTGGCCGCAGCCCACGACGCGGTGGTCGTCGCGGTCGGCGCCACCGTGCCGCGGGATCTGTCCATACCCGGACGATCGCTGGCCGGTATCCACCACGCCATGGAGGTCCTGCCGCTGGCCAACCGGGCGGTGGACGCCGAGGACCCGGTGTCGGCCTGCGCCATCAACGCCCGGGGCAAGAACGTCGTCATCATCGGGGGCGGTGACACCGGCGCCGACTGCCTCGGGACGGTGCTGCGCCACGGGGCGGCGTCCGTGAAGCAGTTCGAGATCATGCCCCGGCCCCCCGACTCGCGCCATCCCTCCACCCCGTGGCCGACCTGGCCTCTGGTCTTCCGCACGTCCTCGGCCCACGAGGAAGGCGGCGACCGGGTGTTCTCGGTCAACACCCTGGAGTTCGTCGACGACGGCTCGGGTCACGTGCAGGCCCTGCGGGCCTGCGAGGTGGCCATGAAGTCGGTGGACGGCCGCACCACCTTCGAGCCCGTCGAGGGCAGCGAGTTCGAGCTGCCCTGCGAGCTGGTGCTCCTGGCCCTGGGCTTCTCGGGGCCCGAGCCGGCCCTGGCCGAGGCCTTAGGGCTGGAGCTGACCGGCCGAGGGACCATCTCCCGCGGTCCCGACTACGGCACGTCGCGCCCGGGGGTGTACGTGTGCGGCGACGCCGGGCGGGGCCAGAGCCTCATCGTGTGGGCCATCGCCGAGGGCCGCTCGGCGGCCATGCACGTGGACCGCTTCTTGATGGGCGAGTCGCTGCTCCCTGCGCCGTTGCCGTCGGCTTGACCGCTTCTGTCCCTCGATCCGGGGGACCGGTAGCCTGAGCCTCGTGGAATCCAACCGCGACCGCTCCGACGGTGACCCCACGCCCGACGAGCCGGCCGGCTCCGGGGATCCCGCCCCCGGCGACGAGCTGGACTTCGGGCGGCTCATAGATGCCGAGCAGGCGGCCGCGCCGCCGAGCACGGCGCTTCCCCCCAAGCTGGAGGCCTGGCGCCGCCGCAGCGCCGCCGGCGCCATCCTGACCGGCTTCGCTCTCGGCCTGCAAGAGGCCCTCGAGAAGCGCAAGGAGGACCCCTCCATCGTCATGGAGACCTCCGGCGAGCCCCCCAAGGATCTCCCGGTGGAAGCCGAGTTCGAGTACGGCCGTCCCAAGCAGAGCGTGGTGCAGATCCGGCCGTGGCTGTTGTCCGACGGTGGCCGCCGGACGGCCGAGACGCCGGCCTCGCCCGCGGCCAGCCCGGCCCCCTCTTCCTCCCCGGCCGAGGCGCCCTCCCCGGCTGCGCCCGCCGCCGACTCGGTCGGATCGGCGCCCGACGACCGAGGTGACGGGGACGCCGGGGGCCCTTCCGCCGGTCCGTCCGGGGCGAGGGGGTAGGCCGGTGGCCCTCATCCGCCGCCGCTCGCGCCCGACCGGCCCCGGGGACGGCACCGCCGCGGAGGAGTCACCCGACGGGTCGCTCCAGGTCGTCCCCCCCGAACCCCCGGCGCCGCCCGCGGTCGACGACGGCCTGCCGCCGTCGCGTCTGAGGGGCACCGAACCCACCTACGGCTACGCCATCGGCATCGAGCTGCTGGTGGTCGCCATCCTCAACCTGGTCATCCGCACCGGGGCCGGCGCCCCAGCCCATCCCCAGACCACCCTCGAGGTCATCGGGGTGGTCGCCTCGCTCGGCTACACGGCCCTGATATCCACCCGCAACCGTACGGTGGTGGGCCTGGCCGCCATCGCCGCGGCGTTCTTCGTGACCCTCCCGAAGGCGCCCAACTCGCTGTACCTGGCCCACCTCCTCGCGCTCATCTTCCCCCTCGTGTACGGGATCCTGATCACCCAGCGCCAGCGCAAGGCCATCAGCCGGACCCTCGGGGGGCGCCGGGGGGCGGCCCGCACCGGTATGGCCGCCCGGGCCCGCCAGCGCGACGAGCAGCGCGACCAGGCCCGCAAGGGTCGACCGGCCCAGGCCCGGCGGGGGGGCCGGGTGCCACCGCCCCCCCAGAGCGGCCCCCGCCGCAACTCCCGCTACACCCCGCCCAAGGCCAAGCGGGGCCGCTGAGGTCGAAGCCCCCCGGGCGCTAAGGCACCAAGGCCGAGCGGAGAAACCCGAGCAGAGCCCGGCGCTGGCGGACGGTGGTTCGGGCCGTCGGTTCCACCCCGAGCGCCCGCAGCACCTCCATCTCGGTGGCCGCGCCGACGACGCTGGAGTAGGCCATGAAGAGCAGGAGCTGGGCGTCCTGACCCCGCAGCTCCCCCTTGGCCATGGCATCGTCTAGGAAGTCGGTGGCCCGGTTGATCAACCGTTCCATGCGCAGGGCGAAACGAGTAGCGCCGGGGGGGCCGATCCGGCTCACCTCCCGCAGGAGACCGAGGATCTCGGGTTGGCGACCGGCCAGGCGGAACACGCCCCGCACGATGGCCTCCACCCGGGCCCAGGCCGGGGCGTCGGGGGCCACGCGTGCCACCGACGCCTCCAGGGCGGCGGCCACCGAGTCGGCCGCCTGGTCGACGGCCGCTCCGAGGAGGGCCTCCTTGGAGGGGAAGTAGTACAGGATGGTCTGCTTCCGTACCCCCAGCTCGACAGCCAGGGCGTCGAGCGAGGTGACGTCATAACCTCGGCGTCCGAAAGCCGACAGAGCCACCGCCACCACGCGCACCCGGGTGCTACCGGCGGACGGTTCGACGACGGTCATCTACCATATGGTAGACAGTTGGGATGCTGCGCGACGCCCTGGCCGGCAAGCGGATCGCCATCACCGGCGCCACGGGCTTCCTCGGTACCGCGCTGACCGAACGCCTACTGCGGTCGGTACCCGATTGCGAGGTGGCCCTGCTCATCCGGCCCGGCCGGCGCGGCGCACTCGACCGGGTGCGACGCGAGATCCTGAGGAACAACTGTTTCGACCGGTTCCGCGCCGAGGCCGGCGGGGCCTTCGACGGGCTGATCGAGGGTCGCCTGCAGGTGATGGCCGGGGACGTGGGAGCCGACGGTCTCGGCCTCGACGACGCCGGACGGGAGCTGCTGAGGAGCTGCCACATCGTGATCCATTCGGCGGCGACGGTCAGCTTCGACTCCCCTCTCGACGCCGCGGTCGAGATCAACCTCCTCGGTCCGACCCGGGTGGCCCGCACCCTGCTCGACCTGCACGCCGGGCAAGCCCCCCAGGACCTCCCCTATCTGGTCGCCGTCTCCACCGCCTACGTGGCCGGGAGCCGCCGGGGCCGCGCACCCGAGGCCAACCTCACCGACACCCCCTGGTCCACCGAACTCGATTGGGAACCGGAGGTGGAGGCCGCCCGGCGGGCCCGGGCCGACACCGACGCCGAGAGCCGGGATCCGAAGATGCTGGCCCGCTTCCATCGCGACGCCCGCCGCGAGCTCGGCGCGGCGGGGACCCCGCTGCTCGCGGCGCGCGCCGAACGCCTGCGTCAGGAGTGGGTCGACGATCGCATGGTGGAGCTGGGCAAGGCGCGGGCCCAGGGCCTCGGCTGGCCAGACGCCTACGCCTACACCAAGGCCCTCGGCGAGCGGGCTCTCCTGGCGACCCGCCAGGCCCTGCCGCTGTCGATAGTGAGGCCGTCGATCATCGAGTCGGCCCTGGCCGAGCCGGTGCCCGGATGGATCCGGGGTTTCCGCATGGCCGACCCGGTCATCATCTCCTACGCCAAGGGGCTGCTGAAGGAGTTCCCCGGCGTACCCGAGGGCATCATCGACGTCATCCCGGTGGATCTCGTCGTTTCGTCGATCATCGCAGTGGCCGCCCGCGGCCCCCTCGAGGCGCCCGACGTGTTCCATGCCGCGTCGGGGGCCCACAACCCTCTGCGCTACCGCCAGCTGGTCGAGCTGGTGCGGGACTGGTTCATCGAGAACCCCCTGGCCGACAGCCACGACCAGCCCATCACCGTGCCTGACTGGTCCTTCCCGGGGCGGCGCCGGGTGCAGAAGCAGCTGAACCGGGCGGCGCGGGCCATATCGACGGCCGAGAAGGGCCTCCAGTCCCTGCCCCTCAGGGGACGCCAGGCCGACCTGAGCGCCCGCCTCGAGGAACGGCGCGACGAGGTCGAGCGAGCCATGTCCTACGTCGAGCTGTACGGCGCCTACACCGAGACCGAGGCCATCTTCTCCGTCGACCGGCTCCTCGACCTCCACCGGTCCATGTCCGACGAGGACCGCCGCGAGTTCGGCTTCGACCCGGCGGTGATCGACTGGCCGCACTTCTGCCGAGACGTGTACCTGCCTTCGGTGGTCGGCCACGCCCGGGTGCGCCTGGCCACCCCGGGCCGCAGCAGCCCCCGCAAGGGGGCCACCGGGATGACCCGCGAGGAACGGGGACGCAAGGCGGTCCTGGCCGCCGAACGGCAGCTGGCGGTGTTCGACCTGGAGAACACGCTGATCGCCTCGAACGTGGTCGACTCCTATTCCTGGCTGGCCACCCGGCGCCTCGATGACCCCGACCGGATCCGCTTCGTGGCCCGCACCTTGAAAGAGGCGCCCCGGCTGCTCAGCCTCGACCGGTCCGACCGCAGCGACTTCCTACGCTACTTCTACCGTCGCTACGAAGGCGCCCCCGTGGACCGCTTGGAGCAGGACACCTGGGACCTCTTCAGCGGCCTGGTCCTCACCAAGTCGTTTCCGGCCGGCATCCGCCGGGTACGCCAGCACCGGGCCCTGGGCCACAAGACGCTGCTGATCACCGGCGCGCTCGACGTGGTCATCGAGCCATTGCGACCGCTTTTCGACGAGGTGGTGTGCGCCCGCCTCGGGACCAGGGCCGGCCGTTTCACCGGCGAACTGGTCGAGGCCCCCCCCACCGGTGAAGCCCGGGCGCTGATCATGGCCGACTACGCCCGGGCCCACGACCTCGACCTGGCCGAGTGCGTGGCCTACGCCGACTCGGCCAGCGACCTGCCCATGCTCGAAGCCGCCGGTCACCCGGTGGCGGTCAACCCCGAGACCAAGCTGGCGGCCATCGCCCGCAAACGGGGCTGGCACGTCGAGCACTGGCCCAAAGCCGAGGGCGGACCGCGCCCGCTGCTGCCGATCGGCCCCCGGCGATGAGAGCACTGAGGGTGGAGCGCTCGCTGGCCCGTTTCGCCGCGGCGCGCGTCTCAGCTCAGCCCCATCCCCTGCGCCTGGCCGAGGTCGACCCCCCCGACCTGCCCGGCACCGACTGGCAGGTGGTGCGTCCCCTGCTGTCGGGTATCTGCGGCAGCGACCTGGCCACCGTGTCGGGTCGGTCGTCGCGTTGGTTCGAGCCCATCGTCAGCTTCCCGTTCGTTCCGGGCCACGAGGTCGTCGCCGACACCGACGACGGGACGCGGGTGGTGATAGAACCGGTCCTGCACTGCCGCATCCGCGGGGTCGACCCGGTCTGCCCGGCGTGCGCTGCGGGACGGACCAACCACTGCGAGCGTCTCGTCGCCGGACACCTCAGTCCCGGCCTGCAAACCGGCTACTGCCGCGACACCGGCGGCGGATGGTCGGCTCTTCTCGTCGCCCACCCGGCCCAGCTGCACCGGGTGCCCGAAGGCTGGTCCGACGAGGCGGCCGTGATGGTCGAGCCCACCGCCTGTGCGGTGCACGCCGCCCTGGCCGCGCCCGTCGGCGACGACCTGACCGCGGTGGTCATAGGGGCCGGCACCATCGGCCTGTGCACCATCGCCGCCGTGGCGCATCTGCGCCCGGACGTGACCGAGCTGATCGCCGTGGCCAAACACCCCGAGCAGCGCCGCCTGGCCCGGGAGCTGGGCGCGACCCACGTGGTCGACCCCGACGAGATACGCCGGGCCGTGCGCCGGGCGACCGGCTCCTGGATCCTCGACCAGGGCCAGCTGACCGGAGGAGCCGGGGTGGTGTGGGACTGCGTCGGCTCGGCCGGTTCCATCGCCGACGCCCTGGCCGTGGCCGCGCCGGGGGCGACGGTCGTGCTGGCCGGGATGCCCGGCCACGTCGGAGTCGACCTGACCGGGCTGTGGCAGCGGGAGATCCGTCTGGCCGGCGCCTACGCCTACGGCCCCGAGCCGGCGGCCGGCGGCCGGCATTCATTCGAGCTGGCCATGGAGGTGGTGGAGCGGGCCGGCCTGGATCGGCTGGTATCGGCCCGCTACCCCCTGGACCGCTACTCAGAGGCCATCGACCACGCCGCCCACGCCGGGGGGCGTGGCGCCACGAAGGTCGTCTTCGATCTGCGCAACGAGAGGAGAAGGTAGGCCCCATGGCCCGACCTGGATTCGTCCTCGAGGTGGACCGTTCCACCCCGCCCATCCTCACCTGGCACGGTGAGGGCTTCCGCCTGGAGCGGCTGCCGGCCGGTCGGTCCCGGGTGATCTACGCGCCCGAGCCGCTGAAGCCCCTCGACGATCCCGACGAGGAGATCCGCCAGGCCCTCCTCCAGCCCATGGGTGACAGCGCTCCGCTCCCCGATCTGCTCTTCGCCGGTATGCGCCTCACCATCGCCTTCGACGACATCTCGCTGCCCCTGCCGCCCATGCGGCGACCGGACAACCGCCAGCGGGTCATGGAAGCGGTTCTCGAGATGGCCGCCGCCGCCGGCGTGGACGACGTCGTCCTCATCTGCGCGCTGGCCCTGCACCGGCGCATGACCGAAGCCGAGCTGCGCCACGCCGTGGGTGACCGCGTCTACGACGCGTTCGCGCCCTCCGGGCGGCTCCTGCAGCACGACGCCGAGGACCCCGCCGGCCTGGTCCATCTCGGCCAGACCGACCAGGGCGAGGACGTCGAGATCAACCGGCGGGCGGCCGAGTCCGACCTGCTCGTGTACGTGAACATCAACCTGGTGGCCATGGACGGCGGCCACAAGAGCGTGGCCACCGGTCTGGCGAGCTACCGCAGCCTCCGCCACCACCACAATGTGCGGACCATGCGCCACAGCCGGTCGTTCATGGATCAGGAACGGTCGGAGCTGCACTCGTCCAACTGGCGTATGGGACGGCTCATCGCAGCGTCGGGGGTAAAGGTCTTCCAGATAGAGACCACCCTCAACAACGACGCCTTCCCCGAGCAGATGGGCTTCCTGCAGAAGCGGGAATGGGAGTGGACGGCGCGTGACCGGGGCGCCTACCTGGCTACCACCAAGAGCCTGTCCCTGGCCCCGCAGCGCGTGGCCCGTTCCATATTCCAGTCGATCAAAGCACCGCACGCCATGACCTCGGTGTACGCCGGGGAGGTCGAGGCGGTACACCGGGCCACCACCGACATGGTCTACCGCCAGCAGTTGGTGGCCGTGGACGGCCAGACCGACATCGCGGTGTTCGGCCTGCCCCACCTCTGCCCGTACAACGTCAACTCGATCATGAACCCCATCCTGGTGATGTGCATGGGGCTCGGTTACCTCTTCAACCTCTACCGCGGCCAACCGGTGGTCCGCCGCGGCGGGGTGGCCATCCTCTCCCACCCCACCCCTTGGGCGTTCCATCCCGTCCACCACCCGTCCTACATCGACTTCTTCGAGGAGGTGCTGGCCGACACGACCGACCCGGTCGAGATCGAGAAGCGCTACGAGGCCCGCTTCGCCAACGACGAGTGGTACCGACACCTCTACCGCACCAGCCACGCCTACCACGGTGTCCACCCCTTCTACATGTGGTACTGGGGTGCCCACGCCCTCGAGCATCTGGGTCGGGTGATCATCGTCGGGGGCGAACCGAGATCGGTCCGCCGTCTCGGTTTCTCCCCGGCGTCCACCCTCGCCGACGCTTTGGAGATGGCTTCCGACGTGGTCGGGCGCGACGCCACCATCACCCACCTGCACTGCCCGCCGATCATGATCGCCGACGTGAGTTGACCGGGGACGAACTGCCCGGCGGGGCCCGCCCGCAGCACCGGCTGCCCGTCAGTCCCGGGTGGTTGGCCGATGCCCGCTCGGGCCTGCGCGACCGTCTGCGGCCACCGTCATCGTTCCCTCTCGGCACGCCCCCGTGGCCGACCACGGTGGCCCGGCCCCCGGTGGAGCGAACCCTCGGCACCGACTACGACAGCGACTGGGCCCGCTCCCCGTTGGCGCGGACGGGGCGGGCGGTGGTGCAGGAGGTCCTGGCCGCGCCGCTCGTCAAGCTGATCGCCTCACCGACGGTCACCGGCGCGGACCGCCTGGCCCATCTCGATGAGCCGGTCATATTCGCCGCCAACCACGCCAGCCACCTCGACGCCCCCCTCCTCGTGTCGGTCATCCCGGACAGGTGGCGGCGGGAGCTGTTCGTCGCCGGGGCCGCCGACTACTTCTTCGACACCCGGATCAAAGCGGCGAGCTTCGCGTTCCTCCTCAACGCCGTGCCCATCGAGCGCCAGCGGGTGTCGAGGGTGTCGGCCCGGCGGGTGTCGGAGTTGCTCGAGGACGGCTGGAGCATGCTCATCTTCCCCGAGGGGGGCCGCAGCCCCGACGGTTGGGGCCGCCCCCACCGGGCCGGCGCGGCGTGGATGGCTCAGCGCACCGGTCGGCCCATCGTCCCGGTCCACATCGAAGGAACCCGGCGCATCCTGGCCAAGGGGTCGAGCCGGATCCATCCCGGGCGGACCACCGTCACCTTCGGGGCCCCCCTGCGGGCCGACCCGGC
>JAGWSF010000114.1 GCA_028876385.1 Acidobacteriota bacterium
CCGACGGCGGCATCTTCACCTTCGGCGACGCCCACTTCTACGGCTCCACCGGCGGCGTCCACCTGGCTGGCCCCATCGTCGGGATGGCCCCCACCCCCGACGGCGGGGGGTACTGGCTCTTCGCCGCCGACGGCGGCATCTTCACCTTCGGCGACGCCCACTTCTACGGCTCCACCGGCGGCGTCCACCTGGCCGCCCCCATCGTCGCCATGGCCTCGACCCCCGACGCCCGCGGCTACTGGCTGATGGCCGCCGACGGGGGGGTCTTCACCTTCGGCGACGCCGCCTTCGAGGGCTCCCTCGCCGGGCGGGGCCTGACCGCGGCCCGCATCGTCACCGACCCCGACGGCCAGGGCTACTGGGAGGTGACCCACTCCGGCGACGTCTACCCCTTCGGTAGCGCGGCGTCGTACTCCATCCCCCGCCTGGCCCTGTTCCACTCCATCCTCGGGCCCGGCGACCAGGCCATGGAGTGGGCCATGGCCCAGATCGGCAAACCCTACCTGTGGGGCGGTAGCGGGCCCGATGCCTTCGACTGCTCGGGTCTGGTCATGCGGGCCTGGCAGGCCGCCGGGGTCAACATCCCCCGGGTGGCCGCCGACCAGTACGGGTCCGGCACCAACGTGGACGTGTCCCAGCTGCAGATCGGGGACCTGGTGTTCTGGGCCAGCGACACCACCCAACCGTCGACCATCTACCACGTCGCCATGTACATCGGCGGGGGTCACATGGTGCACGCTCCGTACACCGGCACGGTGGTCTCCATCGGCGACATCGGCGGCACCGGCTTCTTGAGCACCGCCACCCGCCCCTGAGCGGGGCAAGATGGGCGGGTGTACAAAGAGATTCTCTACACCGTGGACGACCCGGTCGCGGTCATCACCCTCAACCGGCCCGAGGTCCTCAACGCGTTCACCCTGACCATGGCCGCCGAGATGCGCCACGCCGTCTACCGGGCCGAGAGGGACCCGTCGGTGGTGGGCATCGTCATCACCGGGGCGGGGCGGGCGTTCTGCGCCGGGGCCGACATGAACATGCTCCGGGGTATCACCGCCGGTGACGCCCCTACCAGCGAGCCCGACCAGGGTCTGGACCTGACCCCACCCCACCCCGTCCCGGCCGACCTCGACGGGGAGTACACCTACCTGCTGGCCGTGACCAAGCCGGTGATCGCCGCCATCAACGGGCCCATCGCCGGGATGGCCGTCCCCATCGCCTTGTGCTGCGACCTGCGTTTCATGGCCGACGACGCTCCCCTGCTCACGGCCTTCTCGCAGCGGGGCCTGATCGGCGAGTGGGGGGTGGCCTGGCTTCTGCCCCGCCTGGTCGGGACCGCCCGGGCCCTGGACCTGCTGCTGTCGTCGCGCCGGGTGAGCGGCCGGGAGGCCGAGGCCATGGGGGTGGTCAACCGGGCCCTGCCCAAGGAGGAGGTGCTCCCCCACAGCATCGCCTACGTCCGGGCCCTGGCCGAGACGGTCTCGCCGGCGTCGATGGCCGTCATCAAGTCGCAGGTCTACCAGGACCTGGTCGGCCCGCTCGGACCGGCCGAGAAGGACGCCCGACGGCGCATGGTCAACAGCTTCTCGGGCGAGGACTTCAAGGAGGGCGTGGCCTCCTTCCTCGAGAAGCGGCCGCCCCGCTTCGCCCGCCTCGGGGACAGCTGAAACCTCCGGCCCGGGTCCGGGTCCGGCCCCCGGCGCCGGGTCAGGCGAGCAGCTGCTTTTGCACCTTGCCCATGGCGTTGCGCGGTAGCTCGGCGACCAGCACGACCCTCCGGGGGCGCTTGTGGGCCGACAGGCGCTGGGCCACGTGGGCCATCAGCTCGTCGCCGGTGACCGCGTCGCGGGTCACGACGTAGGCGGCGATCACCTGTCCGAGGTCGGCGTCGGGGCGCCCGACGACCGCCGCTTCGGCCACCGCCGGGTGGGTGAGCAGGGCCGCCTCGACCTCCCCGGCGCCGATGCGGTAGCCGCCGCTTTTGATCAGGTCGGTGGACTGGCGGCCGACGATGCGGTGCCACCCGTCGGGCCCGACGCAGGCCACGTCCCCGGTGCGCATCCAGCCGTCGGAGGCGAGCACCGCGGCGGTGTCACCGGGGCGGTTCAGGTAGCCGCTCATCATGGTGGGGGTCCGCACCTGCAGCTCCCCCACCGACTCCCCGTCGGCGGCCACCGCGTCGCCGTGCTCGTCGACCAGGCGGGTGGCCACCCCGGGGAGGGGGCGGCCCACCCAGCCCGGCCGGCGGACATCTCGCGGCGTCCCGCTCACGGTGATGAGGGTCTCGGTCATGCCGTAGCGCTCGATGGGCCCCTGCCCGGCCCGGGCCTGCAGCTGCTCGAATACCGGTACCGGCAGCCCGGCGCTGCCCGAAACGAGCAGCCGGGCCCCGGCCAGGGCCGCCGCCGCGGCCGGGTCGGCGGCGACGCGGGACCACACGGTGGGCACCCCGAAGTACAGGCTGGCCCGAGCCTCGGCGTAGGCCGCCGGGGTCGGCCGGCCGGTGTGGATCAGCCGGCTGCCGACCCTCAGGGGCCCGAGCACGCCGAGTATCAGCCCGTGCACGTGAAAAAGGGGCAGCCCGTGGGCCAGGACGTCCTGGTCGGTCCACTCCCACGCCCCGGCCAGCAGGTCGAGGTCGGCGGCGATGGCCGCCCCGCTCAGCATCACCCCTTTGGGCAGGCCGGTGGTGCCGCTCGTGTAGAGCACCATGGCGGTGGCCTGCGGATCGGTGGGAGGCGGGGTGAAGTCGGCGCGGGCGGCGACGTCCACGGGGGGCCCGGGGAGGGCTCCGCTGTCGGCGCGGATGTGGTCGCGCTCCATGGGCCCGGCGTCGGGCGGCACGGGAACCACCGTCACCCCCGCGGTCAGGGCCGCCACCACCGCGACCACCGTCTCGAGGGTCGGCTCGGCGGTCACCGCCAACGGTCCGTGGCCCTGCACCCGCCGGGCGTAGGCGCCGACGGCACCGGCCAGGTCCTCGCCGCTCAGGGTGCGACCGGCCACGGTCACGGGGGTGTCGGCCAGACGGGGGAGAAGGTCCATGGGGGGACTAGCGTAAGGTCTCATGCCCACCTTTGACATCGTGTCGCAGGTCGACATGCAGGAGGTTCGCAACTCCGTGGACCAGGCGACGCGCGAGCTGTCCACCCGCTTCGACTTCAAGGGAACCGACTCCACCATCGACCTGACCGGCATGGAGCTGCACCTGCACTCGGCCACCGAGGACCGGCTGCGGGCCGTCGTGCAGGTCCTCGAGGAGAAGCTCGTGAAGCGGAAGGTGTCGCTCAAGTCGCTCGACTACGGCAAGCCCGAGGAAGCGGCCAAGGGCACCGTGCGCCAGACCATCACCCTGAAAGCGGGCCTGTCGTCGGATAACTGCAAGGCCATCAACCGCTGGATCAAAGACCGCGGACCGAAAGGCGTCTCGTCGTCCACCCAGGGCGAGCAGGTGCGGGTGACGGCCAAGAAGCGCGACGACCTGCAGGCGGTGATCGCCGGGCTGCGCGAGGAGGACTTCGGTATCCCCCTCCAGTTCGAGAACTTCCGCGATTGATCGCGGCCTTCTCGGTGACGCCCCTCGGGGCCGGGGAGTCGGTGGGCGCCATCGTCGCCGAGTGCGTGAGGATGGTGCGGGCCAGCGGCCTGCCGTGTGAGACCAACGCCATGTTCACCAACGTCGAGGGATCCTACGGGGAGGTCATGGAGGTGATCGGCCGCTGCGTCGACTACGTGGCGTCGGTCGCCCCCCGGGTGTCGGTCGTGGTGAAGATGGACGTGCTCGCCGACGACCCGGGCGGCCGGATGGCGACCAAGGTGGCGACCGTCGAGGCGCACCTGGCCGGCCGACCGCCCACCGCTGACGGCTAGGGCTGGGTCGCCCCCGTCGCCTTGGAGAGGGCGCCCAGCACTGAGGCTGGCACCGGGGCGACGGTGCAGCTGAACGTGTAGACGGCGCCGGTGTGGGTGACGTCGAGAGCGCAGGACGGCACGATGGGGACCCGGGTCAGGTCGATGGTGGCCACCGTGACCCCGTGGACCGTGAACGAGATCCGCTGCGACGTGGGGGCCGACACCTCGACACCGAGGTCGGAGGCCAGGCTGTTCTGCAGGCTGGAGAGCTTCACGACCACGTTGATGGTGGCCGAGTTGATCGACTTCACCGACACCGTGCGGTCGGCCAGGAGGCGGTGCTGGTCGATGCGGACGCCTTTGACGTCGAGGCTGATCTCGTCGATGCTGAGCAGCCCGGCGGGCACCCCGTAGACGTTGACGTCGAGGCCGTCCACCCGCCCGTGGACCGCCACCCCGTAGATGAACGGGAACGACGAGATGCTCACCGTGGCCCGCTGGGCGTGGGTGGCGGCCTTGACGTCGGAGGCCACCGCCCGCTCGGTGAGGTCGCGGGCCACGAAATCGAGGGCGGTGGCCGCCGCCGCCAGGACCACGATGACGACGATCAGCACATACGGCCACCGCCGTCGCCGTCGGCGAGCTACTTGGCCCACTCGCGGGAGCGTAGGCGGGCGATGCGGTCGGCGGTGGGGGGATGATCCGAGAAGAGACCCTTCATCGACACGTTCATACCGGCCAGCGGGTTGACGATGTAGAGCGGCGCCATCTCCCGGCGGGCCATGGGCATGGGTATCTGGCGGCTGGCCGCCTCCAGCTTGGCCAGGGCCCGGGCCAACGGCTCGCCGTCGCCGATCAAGCGGGCCCCGGAGCGGTCGGCCTCGTACTCGCGGCTGCGCGACAGGGCCAGCTGGAGCAGCATGGCGGCCAGCGGGGCCAGGATGATGAGGGCCAGCAGCTCGAACAGGTTCTCCCCCCGGTTGTCACGCGAGCCCCCGAAGAACAGGCCGCCCCACGCCGCGAAGCGGGCCAGCATGGTGATGGCCATGGCGATGGTGGCGGCCACCGACGAGATCAGGATGTCACGGTTGCCCACGTGGGACATCTCGTGGGCCAGCACCCCGCGCAGCTCGTCCCAGGTGCAGACCTCGAGGATGCCCTGGGTCACCGCCACCGCGGCGTGGTCGGGGTTGCGCCCGGTGGCAAAGGCGTTGGGTTGGCGGTCGGGGGTGACATACAGGCGGGGCATGGGCAGGTTGGCCCGGGTGCAGAGGTCCCGCACCACGGCGTAGTAGTCGGGCATCTGGGCTTCTGACACCGGCACCGCCCGGGCCGCTCGGATGGCGATGGAGTCGGAGAACCAGTAGGACCCTCCGGTGAGGGCGAGGGCTACGACCAGGCCGATGATGATCCCGCCCCGGCCCCACACGGCGCCGATACCGACGCACAAGGCGGCGAGCAGGGTCAGGATGAAGGTGGTCTTCAGGGTGTTCCGTAACACACCAGCCATGGTGCCGCATCCGGCTGAGAAATATCGAAGAACTACCTGGTTATCACCGCGTCGATCAGGTTGGGTCCGTCGCCGGCCAGGGCCCGGCCGAGCTGGTCGGCGAACTCGGTGACCGTCTCGGCCCGGGTGGCGGGCACCCCCATCCCCTCGGCCAGGGCCACGAAGTCGAGGTCGGGGCGGTGCAGGTCGAGCATGGCCCGGGCCCGGTCCCCTCCGTGGGAGGCGCCGACGCGCTGCAGTTCCATGTTCAAGATGGCGTAGCTGCGGTTGGAGCACACCACCGTGGTGACGTTGGACCCCTCCCGGGCCATGGTCCACAGGGCCTGGATGGTGTACATGGCCGAGCCGTCCGACTCGAGGGCCAGCACCCGCCGGTCGGGGCAGGCCAGGGCGGCGCCGACGGCCATGGGCAGCCCGATGCCGATGGCCCCGCCGGTCAGGGCCAGCCAGTCGTGGGGGGGACAGCCGGCGGTGGCCGCGGCGAGGAACAGGCCCGAGGTGTTGGACTCGTCGACGACGATGGCCTCCTCGGGGAGCAGGGCGCCGACGACCTGGGCCAACGACTCCCGGCCGAGCTCGCCGCCATCGGCCGGCCCGGGGCGGCCGGGGGCGGGGGCCAGGGGGGCGGCCCCGGGGCCG
>JAGWSF010000115.1 GCA_028876385.1 Acidobacteriota bacterium
AGAGCTGACGTTTCCAGAATCCCCTCACTGGGTAGGGGTCCCTCGATCTCCGGATTGAATCCGAGGGAAGGCTCGACCGGAACCCTCGAAGTACCGCTCAGCTCCAGACTCATAGCCGCAATCGTAGCTAAGAGGCCTGCGCGGTCGGTACCACGCGCGCTTGGTGCGGTGTTCCCCCAGACGCGGCGGTGCCGCCCCGAAGGGCGGCACCGTACGCAACCAGATGGGCCGAACAGCGTTACGACGCCGACGCGTCCTCGCCGCTGTCACCGAAGGCGCCACCGAACGCCGCCCCGTCACCGTCGACGCCGCCGTTGGCCGCCCCGAAGGCACCGAAGTTGGCGTTGTCGGACTCCGACGAGCCGATCGAGGCCAGCCAGGCGGCCAGGTCCTCGGTGCCGGCCTCGTCGTCACCGGAGCTCCAGAACGTCATCCGCTCCGCCTCGGGGGCTTCGAGGGTGATGTCCCGGTAGCGCTCCATGCCGGTTCCGGCCGGGATCAGCTTGCCGATGATGATGCTCTCCTTGAGGCCGAACAGGTGGTCCGACTTGCCCTCGATGGCAGCCTCGGTGAGCACCCGGGTGGTCTCCTGGAACGACGCCGCCGACAGCCAGCTCTCGGTGGCCAGCGACGCCTTGGTGATGCCCATGAGCTCGGGCCGGCCCTCGGCCGGGCGCTTGCCCTCGGTCACCAGCAGCCGGTTGACCTCGGCGTAGATGCGGGAGTCGACCCGCTCGCCGGGGAGGAACGGGCTCTCGCCCTGGTCGGCCACCAGGACCCGGCGCAGCATCTGGCGCACGATCAGCTCGATGTGCTTGTCGTGGATCGACACGCCCTGGTCGCGGTACACCTGCTGCACCTCGTTGACCAGGTACTGCTGGGTCTCGCGGATGCCCTTGATCTCCAGCAGCTGCTTGGGGTCCTTGGGGCCGTCGACGATCGGGTCACCGGCGGTGATCTCGGCGCCGTCGGTGATCCCGTCGGCCAGCTTGGAGCGGACGCTGACGTTGTAGACGTCCTCGGTGCCGTCGTCGGCGACGATGACGATGCGCCGGCCGGTGTCCTCCTCCTCGATGCGGATGACCCCGGAGATGCGGGCCAGGATGGCCGCCCCCTTGGGGGTCCGGGCCTCGAAGAGCTCCACCACCCGGGGGAGGCCGTGGGTGATGTCCTCACCCGCGATACCGCCCTGGTGGAAGGTCCGCATGGTCAGCTGCGTACCGGGCTCACCGATCGACTGGGCCGCGATGACGCCGACCGCCTCGCCGAGCTCGATGGCCCGGTTGGTGGCCAGCGAGCGGCCGTAGCAGAAGCCGCACACGCCGTGCTCGGCCTCGCAGGTGAGCACCGACCGGCAGTTGACCCGGTCGATGGTCGGGTCGTCACGGAGGGTCTCCATGACCTGCGGCGTGATCATCGTGCCGGCCTCGATCACCGAGCCGTCCGACAGGGTGACGTCACGGGCCAGCACCCGGCCGTCGATACGGGTCTCGAGGTAGGCCCGGACCCGCTCGTCGTCGGGCTGGATGGCCTCGATCCATATGCCGCGGGTGGTACCGCAGTCCTCCTGGCGGATGATCAGCTCCTGGGCCACGTCCACCAGACGCCGGGTGAGGTAGCCCGAGTCGGCGGTCCGCAGGGCGGTGTCGGCCAGACCCTTACGGGCGCCGTGGGTGGAGATGAAGTACTCCAGGACCGACAGGCCCTCCCGGAAGGAGGACCGGATCGGTCGGGGGATCATCTCGCCCCGTGGGTTGGACACCAGGCCCTTCATGCCTGCGATCTGGCGGACCTGCTGTGGATTACCCCGTGCGCCGGAGTCGACCATCATGTCGAGCGGGTTGAACT
>JAGWSF010000116.1 GCA_028876385.1 Acidobacteriota bacterium
ATGCGCCGAGGAGTCCCAGGCCGAAGAGAGTCTCTGCTGCTTGTCCGGCTACCGGCACCAGCGCATGGGCGGCTTGCGAGGCGGAGGTGAGGGCTCCGGTTCCGCCGATGGCGGCGGCCGTGGCGATGATGATGAAGATCGATACCACGTCGGACAGGATGGCCCCGTTGATCGTGTCGATTCGCTCACTCTTGTAGGTCTCCGGGGTAACGCCCTTATCGACGACGGCCGAAGTCAGGTAGAACTGCATGTAAGGGGTGATGGTCGTCCCGATGAGGGCGACGCCGAGGAGGACGAACGATTTCGAGCCGACGAAGTGGGGCGCCAGGGTGTCGGCCGCCACTGAGCTCCACCGGGGGTGACCGAGGAACGCGGCGATGGGATAGGTGACGAACACGAGGGAGAGCAGGAGGAAGAGCCGCTCGGCGTAGCGGTACGAGCCGAATATGACCAGGGCCCAGATGCCGAGGGCGGCGACCGGCACCGAGATGAACTTGCTCACCCCGAGCAGCTCCAGGGCCGCTCCGATGCCGGCGAACTCCGACACCACCAGACCGACGTTGGCGACGACCAGGAAGAAGATGGCGAACGAAGCCAGCCGCAGGCTGAACTCCTCCCGTATCAGGGCGGCCAGTCCTTTGCCGGTGAAGGCCCCCAGTCGGGAGCACATCTCCTGCACCACCACCAACGCCACCGTGACGAGGAGCATGAAGAACAGCGTCCGGTAGCCGAACTGAGCGCCCGCTGACGCGTACGTGACGATGCCGCCGGCGTCGTTGCCGGCGTTGGCGGCGATCAGACCCGGGCCGGCCACCGCCAGGTAGGTCAACCAGCGACGGCGGCCGTCGGGCGCTACTGCGGCGTCGGCCTCCGGGCCGGGGACGGCCGGACCGGAGCCGATCGGGGCCGCCTCGCCGGTGGCCCCGGCGGTCACGTCAGGAACCTCGGGAAGTGGTGGCGGCCCCGCTCGGGGAGCAGGGCGTCGAGCAGGTCGTCGGCCAGGATGCGGCCGATCGGTCGCCGGTCCTCGTCGACCACCACCACCGACGAGTGGCGGGTCTCGATCAGGCGCTCGGCCACCTCGGTGATTCCGGCCTCCGATGGCACCGACACGCAGTCGTCGTCGGGCAGCAGTGAGGCGAAGGTGCTGTCGTTGGTGGCGATGGCCATCTCGTAGAGGGGCACGTCACCGAGGAGCCGGCCGTCGCTGTCGACCACCACAATGCCGTCCACGTCCGCCCCGTGCTCCTTCTCCTTGCGCAGGCGGCGGCGCACGGTCCGCACCGTCTCCTCGGGGGTGGCCATGACCAGCCGGGTGGTCATGAACCCGCCGGCCCGGTCTTCCTCATAGCCCAGCAGATCGGACAGCTCCTCGGCCTGGTCGGGCTCCATGTGCTCGAGCAGCTCCCGCCGGTCGACGTCCTCGAGGTCGCGCAGGGCGTCGACGGCCTCGTCGGGCTCCATGCGCGCCACGAGGGCGGCGGCCTCCTCGGGGGGCGTCTCGCGCAGGAGCGCGCCGAGCTCCTCGGGGTCCATCTCCTCGAGGGCGTCGGCCGCCCGCTCCGGCTCCAGGCTGGCCAGCAGCTCCTGGCGGGCGTCGCGCCCGAGGTCCTCGAGCAGGTCGGCCAGCTCGCCGGGGCGCAGGCGTCGCAGATCGCTGTGCGAATAACGCATCTGCACGTTGGGGACTTCGCTGCCGAAGGGGCGGATGGTCGCCCAGTCGATCACCCGCTCCGGGGTGGGGGTGCCCCGCCACCGCTTCGGTCCGAGCCGGCGCAGGAGGGTCTGGGCGCTGACGTCGACGCCGACCAGGCGCAGCACCTGGCCGCCTGGCGCCGGGGTCTGGGCCAGGTACAGGTCGGCCGGCCGGATGACCTGCTTCCCGTCGACGTCCACCAGTTGGTGGTCGAGCACGTCCCGGCCGAGGAGCACCTCCCCCTCCCGGCGGGCGAACTCGTCGAGCGAGAGGCGGGCGGAGCGGAACTTGACCCACTGGTGGGTCACCTCGTCCACCTGGTCCATCGGGGCGAACGACCTTCGGCCGCCGATGCGCAGGATGAGACCGGTGACCGCCGGGTAGGCCTCCTGGCCGTCCCAGCGGGCCACCACGTCGGCCACCCGGCCGATGGGTTGGCCGGCCTGATTGATGGCCGGGCTGCCGACCAGACCGGCGAGGGAGATCAGGCTCTCGCGTACCGACCGTACGGCCAGCAGCCGCTTCTGACGTTGCCGGCGCGCCGATCGGATCGGCCGGGCCGGGTTGGCGATGAGGCGGGGTCGCGCGGGCATGGTGGGATCATCGTCGGGTAGAGCCCCGGTGATCTCCTCGGGGCCGCGTCAAGCTACCAGCCGGGCGACCCGGCCCGGATCCCCGGCCGACCGGCGGTGGTCGGTCGGCTCAGGGCTGGTTGACGAGGTGGGCGGCCGCCGTCGTCAGATAGCTCAACATCTGCATCTCGTCCAACCGGGAGAGGCTTCCGGCCTTGACCGCGTCGCTCATGGCGGCGACCCACGCATCCCGTTCGGCGGGGCCGATGACGAACGGGGCGTGACGCATCCGCAGCCGCGGGTGTCCACGGGTCTGGTTGTAGTCGTCGGGCCCGCCCCAGTACTGCACCAGGAACAGTTCGAGGTGGCGCCGAGCCGCTTCGAGCTCCTCGGGGTCCGAGGGGTAGAGCCGGCTGAGCACCGGATCGTCGGCCACGATCTTGTAGAAACGTACGGTCAGCGCCTCGAAGAATGGGCGACCGCCGACGCGCTCGTACAGTGTGGGGCTATCAGTCATCGTTCCATCAGCCCTTCCCACACTACGGCCCGGGCGCGAGCATGAGGACATCCGTGCTCGCCCCGGCGCTGGTCGCCGCTCTACTGGCCGTCATGCTGGGGGCCTGTGGGGCGGGCGCGCCCTCGTCGGATCCGGCCACCGACCAGGCCTATCTGGCCGAGGTGATCGGCGCCGCCCCCGATATCAGCGCGCTGCGCAGCGACACCCAGCTGATCCGCCTGGGTCATGCCGTCTGCGACGACTTCCGGGCCCGCGCCTCCTACCAGGAGGTCGCCGACCGACTGTCCATAGAAGCCGGTTCGGACACCCTGTCACCATCGGACCTGGGCGCGGTGATCACCTCGGCGGCGGACAACTACTGCCCCCAGTACAAACCTCTGGTGTCCTGACGGCCCGCTGCCGGGCCCCGACCGTCAGCGCCCGTCGCCGGCCCCGGGGACGGTCACGGCCCATGGGCTGACGAAGGTCAACACCCTCTGGCCCACGGCCACGTGGGTGCCCGGTACCAGCACCCGGGGCAGGTAGGGCGGCAGCTTCTCCCAGGCGGTGGCACCGGGCGGATAGACGTGGGTTCCGGTCTCGGTCGATCTGTCGGTCAGGACCACATCCCAGTCGTGCAGCCGTATCTCGGCATGGGTGGCGGCCACGTCCTCGCCCTCGAGTACCAACGGGCGGGCCAGGCGTCCCCGCACGGTCGGATCCCGGGTCGGATCGGAGCCGATCAGGTAGGCGAAGTCGAGGCGCAGGACCGATCCCTCGTCGGTTATGAGGCACCCGAGGGCCGGCCGGGTCCCGCTGACCTGGTAGCTACCGTCGACAGCCAGGGGTTCGCCGCAGCGGGCGCACCTGGTCATTCCCGGCCGGTTGACGTGGCCCCTCCGACAAGGCACCCCGGCGACCACTGGCGCGCCCGAGGTCGGTCCGGGCGGGTCGCCACCTGGCGCGAGCGGGGGATAGGTGACCACTCGGTAGCGCACCGCGGTGTCCCGCAGGTCGAGCACCCCCGGTGGGGCCTGGCTCGCGGGGGCATCGGAAACGTCGGGTGTGGGTCGGCTCTGGCCCCCGCCCTCCGTCTGCCCGGCGGTGCCGTCCTCGTCGGCTGCCTCGGAGGCGTCGCCGGCCACCGGGCCGGCGGTGTCCTCGGTCGGCGCGCCGAGGTACTCGGTGAGGCCGGCGGTGTATTCGCTCGGGCCGGCGGTGTCGTCGCTGGGGCCGGCGGTGTCGTCGCTGGGGCCGCCGGTGTCTTCGCTGGGGCCGCCGGTGTCTTCGCTCGGGCCGACCTCGGGCGCGCCGGTGGTGTCCTCGCCCGGGCCGCCGGTGCTCTGGGCGGGCCCGGCGGTGTTCGTGCCGGGTCTGGCGCCGTCCTCAGTCGCGGTCCCGACGTCGCGGGATGGGGCCGCCTCCAGGGCGCCTTCCTGGGGCGCGGTCATCGCCGGCAACATGACGAAGCCGCCCCCGGGCACCACCCCCGCTTCCAGGTCGAGCAGCGAGTCGGGTGACATGTTGGGGATGCGGGTCCCGGCCATGGAGACCGAGAGCCCCGGACGCGGCAGCAGGACCGTGTGCAGCCATCCCGGGCGGGGCTCGGCGGTGGTCCAGGTGGCTCCGTCCCACACCTGTACCGGTCCGTGGAGCAGGGCCGCCCACCCCTGCGACCCCGGCCCGACGGTGACGAAAGGCACATGAGGTTCGGGGTCGCGCTGACCGAGGACCCCGGCCAGGTGCTGGGCCAGCTGGTCACCCCCCACAGCGGAGGAAGCCAGGTTGCGGGCCGACTCGACGAGGAAGCTGACCAGTGAGGGCGACGCCGCCGGCGACACCCACGCCATGACCTGCCCGAAACGGATGACCGTGCCGGGGCCGGGGGTCACTTCCAGACGCTCGATCATCGGGCCGTCTCCGACCCCGACGAGTCGACCGCACCACGGAGGCGCTCGGCGACCTCGGCGGCCGTCTGCGGCCTCCCCGCCGGGTCGAAAGCGAGACAGGCCGCGATCACCTCGGCGGCACTCGCCGGGAGGGCAGGGTCGAGGTCGGGCCTGGTGAACATGATGCGCTGCACGGCGGTCACCGGCTCGTCACGGTCGATACCGGTGTAGAGGGGACGGTCGCTCAGAAGAGTGTGCAGCGTGGCGCCCAGAGCCCACACGTCCGAACTGCGCGACGCCGTCTCACCGGCAAAGAGCTCAGGGCTGACAGCCACCATCTCGGCCCATGGCCCGGTGCGGGTTATGGTGCCGGGTGGAGCGTCGAGGCGGGGCAGGTCGAGCCGCGTGGCGCGCTCGGCCCGCAGTATGCGTCCGGAGTGAATGGAGCCGTGGGTGAGGCCGGCTTCGTGCAGCGCATGGGCGCAGCGGGCTATCTCGGCCACGGCGGCCATCGCCGCGTCCAGACTCCAGCCGGGGTCAGTGGGGTCGGTGGCTGCAGCCGGCTCGGCGTACTCGGTCACGAGGAACACCCGCTTCGTCTCGGGATCGGGCCCCACCTCGATGGCCTCGAGCAGGCCGGCCGGGTTGGCCGTCGCCAGGCGAACCAGGTGGTCGCACAGTTGGGGCCAGCCGTCGGCGTCGGTATTCAGCTCCGAGACCAGCACCGGGCCGGGCCGCCCGAGGCGGGCCGGCGGCCGGCAGACGTAGCGCCCTTCCCGAGCCCACGGCTCTGCCACCTCGTAATCGGCGATCGAAACCCGCACGGCCGCGAGCGTACCGGGATCCCACCGATCGCAAGATTGCGACTGATTAGTCATGAAGTATAATGAAAACTATGAAAATAGCACTAGCTGGCGTCCTCACCCTGGTCCTCCCCGGGGCGGCCCTGATCCTGATGGTTCTGGCGGCCGTGAGCTCCCTGCCGGGGGTCGCGTCGGCCGGGGGCGGAGCCGATGCCATCTCCGCGGTGGGACCGGCCGCCTCTCTCGCATCCGTTCCG
>JAGWSF010000117.1 GCA_028876385.1 Acidobacteriota bacterium
GGCGCCGACCGCGGCGGCGTCGACGTGGTCCTGGCCGTGGCACCGCCGCCGGGGGGCCTCGCCGACGCGGTGATCGACCGCCTCACCCGGGCCGCGGCGACGGCCCGCTGAAACCCGGGGGACCCGGTGTGGGCGACCAACCTTGTTCGCCAGGGCCAGAGCCTCATCTGCCCGGGGGTCTGGATCCTGGGTCCCCGGGCGATTCAACTGGCACATTCGATACACAGTCGCGTGGCCGGCAAGGCGATCAGACGATCGGACCCGATCGCCTTCCCGCATGAGGTGCAGTACCCGTACGAGCCCTCCGCCACCCGCTGGGCGGCGGCCTCCAGTTCGGCAATATGTCTTCTCGAGCGCTCGAGCAGGCCCGCCACGCGGGCTCGCTCGAACCCGACGGTCGACCCCTCGGAGTCGTGTTCGTCATCGAGCGCAACGTTCGTGGGATCGGCCAGCGCCGCGTATTCCGCTTCGAGATCCATCAGACCGGCGAGAGCCCGGACGAGTTCCGACTGCACGACGTCGACACTTTTTCCCATATCAGCTCAGGATACGGACGACGCCCTCGGAAACGACCCGTCGGCCCTCGAGTACCGGTCAGGCCCTCGGACGGCGGCTCGAACGCGGACCTGACGGCCGAGTCGGAGGATCGGGGGTGGCGCGGGATCACCCGGGGCGGCAAGGGCCGTGTGCCGGCTACCCGACGGTCAGCCTGAGCCAGCCGGGGGCCTGGCCCCCTTCGATGGCCGCGCCGATGGCGTCCCAGGGCACCACGCCGATCCCGACGGTCCAGCCGCGACTGGGGCGACCTCCCGTCAGGCTCACGGCCGTCCCGCCCGGCGACGGTGACGACCACACCGCCACCGCGAAGTCCCCGGCGGCCACCACCCGCCCGGTGAGTCGACCGTCGCCGGGGTCGCGCTGCTCGAGCACCGCCCCAGCGCCGGCGCCGGGCCGGCCGTGGCGCTCCCACACCTCCACGTAGCCGGCGCCCCGCTCGACCAGCGTGTCAGCGCTCCATTCGATCTCGGCGTGGTCCTCGTAGCCCGGCGGCCGTCCCAGGCTGTCGATGTCGTGGCGCCAAGTGACAGTTGTCCCGTCACAGACCAGGGTGCCGGAGAATGCCTGGGCCCGGTCCAGCACGGCCTCGGTGAGCCCGGCGCGGGGGACCCGGACGTCAGCGAACCAGCGGCCGGCCTGCACCCACACCACCTCGCTGACCTCCTCAGCGCCACCCGCTCCGAACGACCGGCTGCGACGCACCCACGCCCCCTGGACCCACCCTGGCACAGCCAGAGCCGACTCCGACTCCGATCCCGGCTCCGATCCCGGCTCCGACTGCGATCCCGGCTCCGACTGCGGCCCCGGCTCCGACTGCGGCCCCGGTTCGGTCCCGCTCAAGCGAGGCTGAGCCGGGGATCGGCGACGGCTTGGAGGACGTCCACCAAGGTGTTGATCAGGACGTAGCCGACGCCGAGGATCAATGTCACCCCTCCGATGGCCGGGAAGTCGGCGGCGGGGATGCTCTGATCGGTGTACAGCCCGATCCCCGGCCAGGCGAACACCGTCTCGATGACCACCACCCCGGCGAACATGAGACCGGCCTGTAGGCCCGTCATGGACAGGGCCGAGTTCAAGGAGTTGCGCAGGGTGTGGCGTAGCAGCACCGCCCGCTCGGTGAGCCCCTTGGACCGGGCCGTGCGGACGTAATCGGAGCGCATCGTGGTCACCAGGCTGGTGCGCAGGACCCGCCCGATGGACACCGCCGGGCCGAGAGCCACGCACAGGCCGGGCAGGATCAGATGCTTCCAGGCGTCGACCCACATGCCGAACTGACCGTGCACCAGCGTGTCGATCACCAGGATCCCGGTGGGTCCGGTGGGGGCGTTGTTGTAGGCGGTGTCGTTGGTGGCCGGCAGCCAGTGCAGCCGGTTGAAGAACAGCAGGATCCCGAGCAGGGCCAGCAGGAACGCCGGAGCCGACGCCCCCGAGACCATGATCAGCCGGAACGCCGCCGCCCCCCGCCACCGGCCGGCCGACGCCAGGCCGAGCAGGCCGCCGAGGACCACGGCCAGGAACAGGCCGAAGAGGGTCAGCTCCACGGTGGCCGGCAGGTAGGCCCCCAGGTCGGTCGCCACGCCCCGGCGGGTTCGCAGCGAGTTGCCCAGGTTTCCGGTCAGCACTCCTTTCACGTAGTGGAAGTACTGGTCCACCAGAGGCCGGTCGTAGCCGAGGATGTGGCTCTCCCGGGCGATGGCCGCCTTGGAGGCGTTGGCACCGAGGTAGGCGTGCACCGGGTCGGTGCGGCTCAGCTTCTGCAGGAGGAAGATGGTGGCCGACAGGACCAGCAGTATGGCCACCATGGCGACCAGGCGTTTGACGACGAGTTTGATCACCGGTCCCCCATCAGGTCTCGGACGCCGTCACCGGCGAGGTTGGCCAGGAACGCCACGAGGAACACCACGAGGGCCGGCATGACCGGCACCCACCACTCCTGTAGCAGGTACTGCAGGCCCCGGGCCGACATGGCCCCCAGCTCGGGAGCGGGGGCCGGCGCACCCAGGCCGAGGAACGACAGCGAGGCCAGGGTGACGATCAGGTTGCCGACGTCGAGGCTGGCGGTGACCAGCACGGCCGGGACGGCGCCGGGCAGGAGGTGACGCCAGGCCCGGCGCATCGGCCCGACCCCGGCCAGCCGGGCCGCCTCGATGTGGGGTCGCGACGCCAGGGCCCGCACCTCGGCCCGCACGATGCGGGCGTAGAAGGGCCACCACACGATGGACACGCCGATCAGGGTGTGCACGAAGCTCGGGCCGAGGGCGGCGACGACGGCGATGGCCAGCACCGGCCCGGGCATGGCCAGGAAGATGTCGGTGAAGCGCATCAATACGTCGTCGATCCAGCCGCCGGCGGCGCCGGCCACCAGACCGATCAGCCCGCCTATGACCACCCCGGAGGCGATCACCGCCCCCGCCGCCTCCAGGCTGGAGCGCAGCCCGAACAGGACCCGGCTCAAGATGTCCTGGCCGACCTCGTCGCTGCCGAGCAGGAAACCGCCGTGACCGGGGGACATGAAAGGTATGCCGACCGGCACGATCGGGCTGTGGGGCGCCACCGCCGGGGTGACGATGGCGACCAGAACCACCACCGCGAAAGCGCCGACGGCCAGCAGGTCCACCGTCGACGCCCGGCGGCCGGCCACCCGGAATTGGCGGAGCCGGGCCCGGGTAGCGAGACCCCGGCCCAGCGGTTGACCCACGTACGGTTCGGCTACGGCCATCAGTTCTCCTCTCCGTCCCCGCCGTCGGCTCCGGTCCCGCCGTCGGCTCCGTCCCCGCCGTCGGCCCGGCTGACGGCCGGCTCGGGTGGGGGCGCCAGCCGGGAACACGCCACCTGGCGGATCCCCGGGTCCAGTCCCTCGGATCCCTCGGAGAGGGTCCTCGAACCCGGTCCGGTCCCGAGGGTGACCAGCACCTGGGGGCGGTTGGCGCACTCGGGCACCTGGTCGGGGCAGCGGGTGTGGAAGGAGCACCCGGTGGGCGGGTCGAGCGGGTTGGCCGGTTCACCTCCGATACGGGTACCGGTCCGGCCCCGCTCGGGCACCGCCGACAGGAGGGCTTTGGTGTAGGGGTGGGCCGGGGCCCCGCACACCTGCTCAGACGGGCCGGTCTCGACGATGCGGCCGAGGTACATCACCGCGATGCGGTCGGCCACGATCCGGGCTGCGGCCAGGTCGTGGGTGACGAACAGCACGGCCATGCCGAGTTGGCGGCGCAGGCGACCGATGAGGTTGAGGACGGTGGCCGCCAACGACACGTCCAGGGCGCTGGTCGGCTCGTCGCAGAGGAGCACCCCGGGCGGCACGACCGTGGCCCGGGCCAGCGCGACCCGCTGGCGCTGGCCGCCCGACAGCTGGGCCGGACGGGCCGCCGCGACCTCGGCCGGCAGACCGACGAGGGCCAGGGCGTCGGAGACCTTGGCCGCCCGTTCGGCACGGCTGAGGCCTTCGCCCCGCAGCCTCTCGCCGATCAGCTCGCCGATGCTGAGCCACGGGGTGAGCGACGCCCCGGCGTCCTGGAAGACCATCTGGGCGGACATCCCCCGGGAGAACTCGATCTCCCCCCGGTCCACGCCGTGCAGCCCGGCCACGGCCCGCAGCAGCGTGGACTTGCCGCACCCGCTCTCGCCGACGAGGGCCACCGACTCGCCCCGCTCGATCTCGAGCGACACCCCCCGGAGGGCCTGGAGCCGCATACGGCGCAACCCGGAGCGCAGCGGGAAGTCCTTGTGGACGTCATGGACGATCACCGCCGGGTCGCGGCCCCCCGTCGAGGCGGGGACCGCCGGCCACTCCTCCACCACGTTCGCTTCGTCAGCCGTGACGTCGTCGACGCCGACGGGGTGCAGGCACGCCACCGCGGTCCCGTCGGCGCCGTCCCCCCCGGCCCCGCCGAGCTCGGGGAGGGCCACGTCGCAGTCGTCGCGGTGGCGTTCGCAGCGCGGCGAGAAGGGGCAGCCGGGCGGATGGGACCGCGGGTCGGGGGGTTCCCCGGGCAGCGTCAGCACCGGGCGGGTCCGGTCGGTGTCGAGGACCAGCCGGGAGCGCAGCAGCCCGGCCGTGTAGGGGTGCCGACCCTTCTCGAAGATGGACGTGGCCGGACCCACCTCGGCCAGGCGTCCGCCGTAGAGGACGGCGATGCGGTCGCTCACCTGGGCCGCCACGCCGAGGTCGTGGGTGACCAGGATGAAGCTGGTCCCCAACCCGTCGCAGAGCCGGCGGATCAGCTCGAGGATCTGGGCCTGGACGGTCACGTCGAGGGCGGTGGTCGGCTCGTCGGCGATGACCAGCGACGGGTTGCCGGCGATGGCCATGGCGATCATCACCCTCTGGCGCAGCCCGCCCGACAGCTCGTGGGGGTAGGCCTCCATCCGGCGACGGGCGTCGGGGATGCCGACCGAGTCCAGCAGGGAGGCCACGTCCTGGCCGGCCGCGGCGGCCGCCTCGGCCACCTGGCGTCCCACTCGCATCGTCGGGTTGAGCGACGTCATGGGGTCCTGGAACACCGCCCCCATGTGGCGGCGGCGGACCAGGCGGCGGGTCTCGGCGTCGGCCGCCACCATGTCGGTCCCGGCCACGCAGGCCCGGCCCGACACTCGCGGCGAGGGGCTGGTCGGCAGAAGGCCGAGCAGGGACAGCCCGAGCACGCTCTTGCCCGACCCCGATTCGCCGACCAGACCGACGATCTCGCCGCGCTCGACGCCGAGCGAGACCCCTCGGACGGCGCTGATCTCCCGGTCGCCCCGCACGAACGAGACCTGCAGGTCCTCGATGCTGACGATCGGTCCCGAGCCGGGGTCACCCCCGACGTCGGGTTCCTCGCCGGCGCCCCGCGGGCTGCGGGGCCGCCGCAGCACGGTGGTCACGGCTTGCCCGTGTAGGTGAGATCGCCGAGGACCACCGTGTCGGCGGTGGGCAGCTGGAAGTACCAGCCGCTGACCCCGGCGTGGGACACCACCGTGTCACGCACGTCGGCGATGCTGATCCACTCCCCCGAGTCGGCCACGAGCGTCCCGGCTTGGGCGTAGTCGCTCTGGATGGTCGCCGGGTCGGTGGCGTGCAGACCGGCGTCCATCAAAGCGTCGGCCTGCGGCACCGAGCCGTGCAGCTCGTTGAGCGAGCCGTTGGTGTTGGAGAAGATGCGAATCCAGCTGTCGGGCGCCGAGTCGTCGGGGTTGACCGTCCAGACCAGCAGGTTGGGCAGCTGGGCCGCCGGGGTGCTGGCGTAGTTGAAGACCTGGCTGATCGGCACCCCGTGGACCGTCACCGTCAAGCCCAGCGCGTCGAGCTCGGTCTGGATGAACTCGGCCACCCGCTGGTTGGTCGGATCGTCGGTGGAGTAGGCCAGGTCGATGTTCTTCGATCCCGTCGCCGACTGCAGGGCCGTCTTCAACGCCGACGGGTTGTAGGTCGGATTGTCGAGGGCGGTGCCGGCCGGCATCTCGTCCACGGGGTAGGCCTGGGTGGAGACGGTGGCCAGGGTGTTGCCGTAGACGCTGGCCACGATGGCCTGCTTGTCGATGGCCTGGCGCAGGGCGGCGCGCACCGCGGCGCTTTTGAAGATGCCGATGTTGGGGTTGACGTAGAGCATCGACTTGAGCTGGGCCGGGAACGACTGGACCTCGTAGGACTTGTCGCTCTTGAAGTTGAGTACGGCGTTGACCGGTAGCCCGTGCAGGATCATCGACAGCTGCCCGCTCTGCAGCTCGGCCTGCTGGACGCTGATGTCGGGGATGATCGAGATGTTGATGGTGCTGTAGTAGGGCTTGGTCCCCCAGTAGCCGGGGTAGGCGCTGAGCACGTAGTGGCTGCCGGGCACGAAGCTGCTGATGGTGTAGGGGCCGGTTCCCGCGTCGTGGGTCTTCAGCCAGTCCTGGGCCCAGTCCCCGTTGGGCGCCGACGCCTTGACGCCTGTCTCATGGGCTTTGACCGCGGTGGGGCTCACCAGCTTCGGACCGTAGGGGGCGGCCATGTAGTCGAGGAAGGCGGCGACGGGCTTGTCCAGGTGCACCACGAAGGTCTGAGGGTCGGGCTCGGAGGTGGAGGTGACGTCGGCCACCATGTAGGCGGGGGCCGAGTTGACCCCGGCCCGGCGGGCGAAGCTGAACGCCGCGGCCGCCGAGTCGACCGGCGTGCCGTCGTGGAAGGTGAGACCGGACCGCAGGGTGAAGGTGTAGGTCTTACCGTCAGGGGAGACGGTCCAACTCGAGGCGATGGCCGGCACGATCTTGCTGGTGCCGTTGTCGTACTTGACCAGACCCTCGTACACCGAGGTGACCACGGCGTTGCCCTCGATCTCGTAGAAGATGTCGGGGTCGGGTACCTGCATGTCGGCTCCGAAAGCCAGGTTGATGGTGTGCGACGACGACACCGCCAGCGACGCGCTCGACGGCCCCGACGAGGCGGTGGACGAGCCGCACGCCCCGGCCACCAGGGCCGTGGCCGCCAAGGTGACAGCCGCGGGACGAAGTCGGCGGGGGGTCTTGATCTGGGACTTGTTCATGGGGGGTACTCCTGGTTCCGTAAGGGCTTCTAGTGGGGGGATGGAGCCGCCGTGGGTTGGTGGGGGATGGAGCCGCCGTGGGTTAGTGGGGGATGGAGCCGCCGTTGGTGCAGATGGCCTGGCCGGTGACGAACTCCGCCTGGGCGCCGGCGAGCCAGGCGACGAGCGCCCCGACGTCCTCGGCGGTGCAGAACCGCCCGGCCGGTACGTCGGCGAGCAGACGGCGGCGGACCTCGTCGACCGTCGATCCGGTGAGCTCGGCCTCGGCCCGCTGCTCGGCGATCACCATGTCGGTCTCGACGGTGCCCGGGCACACCGAGTTGACGGTGATCCCGTGGGGGGCCAACTCGACGGCGGCGGCCTGGCTCAGTCCCACCACCGCGAACTTGGTGGCGCTGTATCCGGCCAGGAGCGGCGCCGCCTTCAGGCCCAGGTCCGAGGCCACGTTTATGATCCGGCCTCCCCGGCCGCCGGCCATCATGGCCCGGCCCGCAGCGGCCACGCCGTGGAAGGTGCCGAGGAAGTTGACCGCCGTCATCTCGGCCATCTGCTCGGGTGTCGTTTCGACCACGGGCGCCAGGACCGATACACCGGCGTTGTTGATCCAGACCTCCAGGGGTCCGGCTTCGACCGCGGCGGCGGCCAGGGCCGCCACCTCGTCGGGGTGGCGGACGTCGCAGCGCTGCACCGAGGCGCCGCCCCCTCCGGCCCTTACCGCGTCGGCGGTCTCCTGGGCGGCCCCCTCGTTGGTCGCCCACCCGAGGACCAGATCGAAGCCCAGCCCGGCCAGGGCCAGAGCGATGCCGCGGCCCAGACCCCGCCCACCCCCGGTCACGACGGCCACGCTCACTGCGACACCAACCATTTGAACGCCGCGAGGTGGCGGGGGTCGCCGGCGATCAGCCGCTCGGGATGCCACTGGACACCGAGGATCCCGGGGGCTTCCACAGCCTCGATCACCCCGTCGTCACTCCAGGCGCTGGCCCGCAGGTGCGGCCCCGGGTCGGCGACCGCCTGGTGGTGGATGGAGTTGACCTTGTCGGTTCCGGCCAGCGCCTCGAGGGCGCTGCTTCCGGCTTCGGCCGAAATGCCGTGCACCGGCAGTTCCTCGTTCTCGTGGTCCCAGTGACCGGTGTGGCCGGCCGCCGGGAGGTCGGCGACGAGACGGCCGCCGAGGGCGACGGTGATCAGCTGGATGCCCCGGCAGATCCCGAGGATCGGCTGGCCCGACCGGTGGGCCGCCCGGACCACTTCCACCTCGACGGCGTCGCGGTCGGGGTCGATGTCGGACTCGCCGATCCCCCGGGTCGGGCCGTAGAGGAGGGGGTCGATGTCGTCCCCCCCGGTCATCAGGACCATGTCGGTGGCGCGGACCAACTCGGTCGCCGTCGCGGGATCCACCCCCGGACCGGCGGGGACCAGCACCGGGAAGGCGCCCACCGCGATCAAACCGTCCACATAGCCGCGGTGCACCGAGTAGCGCTTGGCCGGCGAACGGCCGAGCAGGACCGAAACCCTGATCACCGGTAATCACCGACACCGGTCGGGGCCTGAGGCGCCACGTGGTCCAGGAGCGGCGGCTCCTCGAGGCGGCCGCGCTCGACGAGATCGCTGACCGCCGACACCGTCCGCTCGAACAGCCGGTGGCCGAGCTCGGCGCTGGCCTGCGAGGGACGGCCCGTCACCCCGTTGGTGGACAAAGAAGCGGCGGTGTAGCGGAAGACCATCCCGCCGGTGCGGTCGGGGTCGTCGCTGTCGGCGAGACGGTCCAGGTGGACGAGTTCGGGAGCCACGGCCAGCATGAGTGACGTCTCAGTGCGGTTGGCGTGGATGTCCTCGCCGTCCATGGCCGTCTCGGCCGCCACCTCCGGGTCGGCGGCCCACCACCCGACCACGCCGGCGCGCAGGTCCGGACGCTCCAGGCGGAGGTGGTCGGTGGCGACGAGCAGCGAGGAGTGGTTGCCGAAGTGGGCGTTGACCATCAGGACCCGCCGCAGACCCGACAGGGCGGCCCACTCGACGGTCTGGCGGACCAGCGTCGCCAGGCCCTCCGGGGGCAGGCTCAACGTCCCGGCCATCACCTTTCCGTGGCCGTAGCTGCAGCCGATGGGGACCGCCGGTAGGACCACCGCGCCGGTGCGCTCGGACACCGCCTCGCACACCGCTGTGGCAATAATGGTGTCAGTACCGCAGGGAAGGTGGGGGCCGTGCTGCTCGGTTGCACCGACCGGCAGCAGCCCGACGTCGGTCGGGCGCCCGGCGAACAGGGAACCGACCTCCGGCCAGGCCAGGTCGGCCCACCTGAGCGGACCGGTGGCCGTCTCGGGTCCGGAATGAGGGGTCATTCGGGCGCCACCTCAGAACATCGTCAGGTAGGTCTGGCGTTCCCAGTCGCTGACCTGAGCGTGGTAGGA
>JAGWSF010000118.1 GCA_028876385.1 Acidobacteriota bacterium
AGGAGCGGTCGCGCCGCCCCCGCCGGAAAGGTGCCTCCACGATCGGTTGGCCCACCACCTTGAGTTGGATGTCCCGCACCTCGCCGGGCCCGGTGACGGCGGCGATGCGCTCGAGGAGCTCGCCGGTCATGTAGCTCAGCTGGGTGGCCCACGCCGGCTCGTCCACGGCCAGCACCAGCACCCCGTCGTGGAGTGAGCGGGGCCGGGCGTGGCCGGCGATGTCGGGTCCCACCATCTCCTCCCACCGGGCGAACACCGCCGACGCCGACGCCGCCGACGGTCCGCCGAGACGCCGGGTGGTGCGGTCCAGAAGCTCGCTCACAGGGCGCGGGTCCCGCTCGCCGGGCGACGGGCCCGACGGCTGCCAGGTGCTCACGGCCGGCCCCGAACCACGCCCGTCGCCCCGCCGACCACGGCGACGGCTACCCCCGCCGTATCCACGGCTACCACGTGGCCCCAGGTGAACTCCAGGTGTCAATGAAGTGACACGTCAGGAAACCGTCGAGAACGAGATCGCGTGATATCCACCAGTCCGTCCACAGGTTGTGGAAAAACTCCACCCGGGGGGTCATGCCAGTAGCTTCCCATCTTCGACCCGGAACCAGGCGGCCGGCGCCGCCCCGCTCGGCAGCTCACCGGCGGTGGTGACGATGGCCTGGGTCTCCGACAGAGCCGGCAGGTTGGCCATCAAAGAGTCGGCCCGGGCGGCGTCGAGCTCGGAGAAGACGTCGTCGAGGAGCAGCACCGGCGGGGTGTCGAGGGCGGTGGCCAGCAGGCGATGACCGGCCAGGCGGAGGGCCAGGGCCAGGGTGCGCTGCTCGCCCTGGGAGGCGTGGGTCCGGGCCGGTAGCGACCCGATGGCCAGGCCGAGGTCGTCGCGCTGGGGGCCGACGGTGGTCACCCCCCGGCGCAGATCGTCGGGGCGGGCCGCGTCGAGGGCGGCGGCCAGGGAACCCGACCACGACACCTCGTAGGCCAAGGTGGTGCTCAGCCGGGGCGGCGCCGCCGACCCCGACGCCAAGGATCCGTAGGCTCCCTCCACCAGGGGCTGCAGCTCGTCCACCAGGTCCCGCCGGGCGGCCACCAGGGCTTCGCCCACGGTCACCAGTTTGGCGTCCCAGACGTCCAGGGTGATCCTGACGTCGTCGGGTAGGGGCCGCCCGGGGCGCCATCCTCCCCCGCCGCCAGGGCGGCCGGCCAGCGCCGATTTGAGCAGGGCGTTGCGCTGTTTGAGGACCCGTTCGAGCTCGCTCAACAGGTCGTAGCGGCGCGGTTGGAGAGCGACAAGGAGGTCGTCGAGGTAGGAGCGCCGCCCGGCGGGTGGGCCTTTGACCAGGCTGAGGTCGTCGGGGGAGAACACCGTCACCTGCAGCGCGCCGAGCAGGTCGCGGGTGCGGCGCAGCACCTGGCCGTTGACCTGGACGCGGTCGCGTCCGGTGGCGTGGAGCTCGGCGTCGACGGTGATCAGGCGGGCGTCGTGGCGCACCCGGGACCGCAGCACCGCCGCACCGGAGGGGGCCCCGGCCCGGATGAGGGCAGCGGGGGGCGACGCCCGCAGCGACTTGAGGGTGGACAGGTAGGCCACCGCCTCGATCAGGTTGGTCTTGCCGGCGCCGTTGGCTCCCGTCACCACGGTGATGCCGTGGGGGGCGGGGCTGAACTCGGCTTGGCCGTAGCTGCGGAAGTCGGTGAGGAGGAGCTGCTCTAGGTACACGACTCTAGGTACACGGCTCTAGGTACACGGTGGGGTCCCGTCGGCGGCCGCGGGGGGCTCCGGCCGTCCCGGATCGAGCCGGGCGGCGGGACCGGGACCGGAGGTCAACCGATCAGCTGACCCGGACGGGCATGAGCAGGTACAGGTAGGCGTCGGAGTCGATGGGGCGCAACGTGGCCGGCTTGAGGGCGTCGAGGGTGTCGAGAGCCACCTCGTCGCCGGTGACCGCCTCCACCCCCTCGATGAGGAAGTTGGGGTTGAACGCCACGGTCATCTCGGCCCCCTCGTACTTGGCGTCCACGTCCTCGGTGGCGGTGCCCCAGTCGGTGGTGATGACCGTGAGCTCGATGCCGTTGGGGCGCAGGGCGATGCGCACCGGGGTGGTGGCGTCACGGGCCAGCAGCTTCACCCGCCGGACGGCGTCGAGGAGGGCTTCCCGGGCGACTATGAGACGGTTGGGGTAGTTGGCGGGGATGAGCGCCTTGTAGTTGGGGAACTCCCCTTCGATGAGGCGGGTGGTGAGGGTGATCCCCGCTTCGGGGCCGCCGGGGCCGATCCCGAACGTGGCGTCGTGGGCGCCGAGGCGCAGGCTGACCTGGCCGTCGGCCGAGCCGAGCAGGCGCAGCAGCTCGTTGAGCGCCCGGGACGGGACCAGGACCTTCTGGCCCTCGCCGAGCACGCCCACACCGGGCAGGTCCCGCACCGCCAGGCGGTAGGAGTCGGTGGCCACCAGGCGCAGGCCGCCGTCCTCGGCGGCCATGAGCACCCCGGTGAGGATGGGGCGGGACTCTTCGCTCGACGCGGCCCGGGTCACCTGGCGCAGGGCCTCGGTGAGGCCGGCCGCCTCGAGGGC
>JAGWSF010000119.1 GCA_028876385.1 Acidobacteriota bacterium
CCCCGTCGAGGTCACCGTCTCGGTCCGGTAGGTACCCGCCGAGGAGATGACCACGCCGGTCTGGACCGACGCGTCCTGAGGACTGCGCTGATCTCCGCCCGACCCACAGCTCAACGGCACCGACGAGGCCGCCACCGACCCGCCGACCAGACTGAACTGCACGAGCTGGGCCAGGCTACCGCCAAAGAGGTCCTGGTCTCCGGGGAAGATCCCGCTGTCGGCGTACTGCCAGATCTGGTAGCCCGGCCACGACGCCGGAAGCGGGGTCGGGCTGCTGGCGCCGTACCGGGCGATGGCCAAGCCGTAGCTACCGAAGGCGGCCGAGTTCCCCGTACAGGTGTTCCACCAGTCCGTGGTGCTGTAGATGGTGGGGTAGCGGCCGGTCAGGAGCCGGTACTCGTTGCCGAAGGAGCTGATCCACGACACCATCTGACCGGTCGTCAAGCCGTAGCACTCGGATCCGTACGGGTTGTACTCGATGTCGAGGGTCCCGGGCAGCGTTTTGCCGTCCGCCGACCAGCCCCCACCATGGGCGACGAAGTAGTCCGCTTGAGCGGCACCGCTCGAGTTGTCGGGGATGGCGAAGTGATAGGCGCCGCGGATCAGCCCGTTGGCGTAACTGCCGTCATATTGTTGGGCGAAATAGGTCGAGTCATAGTAATAGGTTCCCTCCGTCGCCTTCATGTAGGCGAAAGCGGCCCCATTTGTCCGCACCTGGGACCAGTTCACGTTGCCCTGATAGGAGGACACGTCCAGCCCCTGGGGATTGGAGCTCGACGCGAGAGCCGTTGCTGCGCCGGCGATCATCATCCGCGCCGCAGGCGCGCTGGTGCCTCCTCCCCCCATGTGGTCGGCCTCGGGGTGGGTGAGAGTCTCGGGGCTACCAGGATGGGCAAGGGAGATGGTGGTGGACAGGCGCGCCGCGGCGAGCCGGGCCTCCTCCGCGGCGCCGGCCGAGGCGGAGGCGGAGATGACCGCCGAACCGCCGCTGGCGGAGGCCAGGGTCGCGGCCGACAGAACCGGAGACGCGGCCGTGATGTTCGTGGTGGTCAGGGATCCGGCTACCAACCCAGCGGCCGCCACTACCGACGCCCCGTGCCGGCCCCGGCGCCTCTGACCCCTCTGCTCCGCACCTGTTACATCCGCCCTTCTACCGGCTGTATATGCCCATAGTTGTACTAAAGCCCTCATCTCTGGACATATCGGCATGATTCACCCAGGACCAAAGTGGCGTGTCTGGACCCAGAAGGACCCACCGACCGCTAACCTTGGGTCCTTATGCCTGGAACCGGTCCAATCCGCGACGACGATCCCGATCGCGCTCGTTCCGGCGATCCATCCTCCGGCAGCGGAGGGCGACCCCGCTCGAGTTCCGGATTCGGTTCCGGGGGTCCCCGGCGCTTTGTGGCCCGGCCCTCGGCCCGATCGGCGCGGGAGTCAGGATCTGGGTCCGGGGGTACCTCGCGCTCCTATGGAGCTTCAGGACGCGACCGTACCGAGCGCCGGGATGATCGGGGATCGGACCGACAGGGGCGGACGCCCCGTTCGGGAGACGGCGCGCGACGGGGAGACTTCGGATCGAGTGCGGGGCGCGGCGGTCGGGACGGGACCTCGACGGGTCGGCCCGCCGGAGACCGCCGCACCCCGGCCGACCGCTTCCGGGGCGGCGATTTCCCGACCGCCGGCGGTCGCCGCGGCGCCTACCGTCAGCGAGACGAGAGCCGGGGGACCTTCGGCGGCGGCCCCCGGCGAGATGACAGCCGGGCTGATGACTGGAGACCGCGGCCTCCCCGCGACGACGACCGGCGACCGAGTCGGTACTCGACCAAGCCCCAGGATCGGACACCCAGCGGCGGATCATCGGCTTCGGAGCGGGGCTCGGGCAACCGGGGCGGGCCGCCGATGCGCCGCGGTGGACCCGGCGGGATGGGTGGAGGTGCCCGGCGCGCCGGTCAGCCCTACGGCGACCGGCCTCAGAGGAGCGGCTCACCCGACCGCAGATTCAGCGACGACCGGCGCAGCAGCAGCGACCGCGACCGCACCAACGACCGCGGCGGCGACCGGGGCCGCAGCAACGACCGCGGACGGCCCGGCGAACCCTGGCGCAGCCGGGACGGGCGACCCGGCACCGACCGCGACCGCACCAACGACCGACGCAGCACCAACGACCGGGACCGCAGCAACGACCGCGGGCGGCCCGGATCAGGCCAGTCGGGCGCAGGCCGATCGGGAGCAGGCCAGTCGGGGACAGGCCGATCGGGGGCAGGCCGATCGGGCGCAGGCCAGTCGGGGACAGGCCGGTACCGGGACGACGGCCGCCCCAGCCGCCAACGAACCGGTGGTTACGCCGGCTCGTCAGGCTCGTCAGGCTCGTCAGGCTCGTCGGGCTTTCGGGGTCGTAGTCGAAACGATGAGCAGGGCCGCGGTGGGAGTGACCAGTCCTCGAGGCGAGGGCCGGAGGTCAACCGACAGTGGGGGGCCGTCGCCCGGCGAGGAGCCCAGGAGCTCAACCGGGAGGGAGAGCCCGAGCGGGCCAGCGCATCGGAAATCTGGCGGCAGGCAATTGCCCGCTCCGACAGGGGTGAGCAGTGGGAGCCCGAGGAGACGTGGATCCTCGATCCCGAGCCCGAAACAGAGCTCGAGCCCCCCACCGCCGCGGCTGGGTATCTGCCCGCGGCCCGCGACCTGGCCACCGGCCGGGAGGGAGCGCCGTCTCCGGGCGGGAGTCGTCGGAAGCTGCCCCGACCCGTGGTCGACGAGCTGGCCCGAGCGGCCGGCGCCGATCGCGGCGCGAAGCTGGCCAACCGGATCGCCGACGCCACCTACGCCTACGAGAAGGAGCGCTACCAGGAGGCCCGTCGGATCCTGCGCGATCTGGCCGAGGAGGTGCCCGAGAGCGCGGCGGTGCGGGAGCTCTACGGCCTGGTCCTCTACCGCACCGGTCAGTGGGCCGCGGCAGCGCGACAGCTCGAGTTGTTCCGGGAGATGTCGGGGTCGTTCGATCAGCATCCGGTCCTGGCCGACTGTTACCGGGCCCTGCACCGTTACGGGGACGCCGACGACGTCTGGAACGATCTTCGATCGGCGTCGCCGAGCGGGGACCTGGTTGCGGAAGGCCGGATCGTGGCGGCGGGATGCAAAGCCGACCAGGGTGACCTGGCGGGGGCCATCACGATGCTCGAAAAGGCTCTGAGGCGCGTCTCTCGACCCCAGGAACGGCACCTGCGTCAGTGGTACGTCCTGGGCGACCTCTACGAGCGGGCCGGGGACGTCCCCCACGCTCGGGATCTCTTCAACCGGGTGGCGTCTGTGGACCCGGAGGCCTTCGACGTCAAGAGCCGTCTGCGCGCTCTGCGCTGACACGACCGCCGCGTCAGGGGCGTGTCCCGCCAGGCCCCGGCCGACCGCCGGTCCACCGGGAACTGTCACACCCTCCTCGTAGCTTTATTCGTGCACCTCGGCGCTAGCCGGCGGGGCGCCTCGCCGCTGATGGCGGCCGCGACGTCTAACGCTCCCAGGAGGTGCCCCGATGGTGAATGTGGTCTTTCTCTACGGTGTGCTGGCTCGGCCGGCCCAGGACGTGGTCCTTCCTTCGGGGAGCCGACTTCTGTCGTTGGAGGTCACCGTCAGGCGGCCGGACGGACCCGCCGAGCCGGTCCCGGTTCAGTGGCCCGACGCGCCGGCGTTCGCGTCGGGACTCGATGCGGGCACCGAAGTGGCGGTGCTCGGCCGGGTCAGACGCCGCTTCTTCAGGGCCGGCGGGCTGACCCAGAGCCGCACTGAGGTGGTGGCCACCAAGGTCGTGCGGGCCTCGGCCAAGCGTCGGGTGGCGGCCCTGCTCGAGGAGGCCGTCGCCGTGCTGAGCGGAGCCGATTTCGGCCGGGACGCAGGCATGAGCACCCCTCCTCCTAGGGTAGAAAGACCCGGTCCGGCGCCCCGACGGCGCGCCTAGGCTGAACCCGCACCGCCGGCCGGCTAACCAGCCCCCAACCTCGAGGAGTCCAAGTCATGGACCTGCACCAGTTGCTCGGTGACGACGCCGACGATCTGCTCTCCTACCAGTGCAAGGGCATCGCCCGCGAGGACCTCGTCCTGCCCGGCGGCGACCACGTCGACGACGTCATGAGCTGGACGGATCGACCCATCCAGGTCCTGCGCAACTTGCAGGCCATGTACGGCCACGGGCGGCTCGCTAACACGGGCTACCTGTCCATTCTTCCGGTGGACCAGGGGATAGAGCATTCCGGGGCGGCGTCGTTCGCCCGCAATCCGGCCTATTTCGATCCCAAGAACATCGTGGAGCTGGCCATCGAGGGGGGCTGCAACGCGGTGGCCACGACGGTCGGGGTGCTCGGCGCGGTGGGGCGGCGCTACGCCCACAAGATCCCGTTCATCGTCAAGCTCAACCACAACGAGCTCCTGACCTACCCGAGCCAGTACGACCAGATCATGTTCACCTCACCTCGCCAGGCCTACGACCTGGGCGCGGCGGGGGTCGGCGCGACCATCTACTTCGGCTCGGAGCACGCCACCCGCCAGATCCAGGAGGTCTCCGAGGCGTTCCAGGAGGCCCACGACCTCGGGATGTTCACCGTCCTTTGGTGCTACCTGCGCAACGACGCTTTCAAGAAGGACGGGGTCGACTACTCCCTGTCAGCGGACCTGACCGGTCAGGCCAACCATCTGGGCGTGACCATCGAAGCCGACATCATCAAGCAGAAGCAGGCGGAGAACAACGGGGGTTACATGGCCATAGGGTTCGGTCGCACCGACCCCCTGGTCTACGACCACCTCACCACCGACAATCCCATCGACCTCACCCGCTGGCAGCTCGTCAACTGCTACATGGGTCGTATCCCCCTCATCAACAGCGGCGGGGAGTCCAAGGGCGACACCGACCTGGCCCAGGCGGTCCGCACCGCGGTGATCAACAAGCGGGCCGGAGGGGCCGGTCTGATCTCCGGACGAAAGGCGTTCCAACGTCCGACTCGTGACGGTATAGCCCTGTTGAACGCCATTCAGGACGTCTACCTGGATGAGGGCATCACCATCGCCTGAGCGCAAACATGTGTCCAGGGGTCCGCGGACCGTAAACTTGGAACATGTCCGAAACAAAAGCCAGTGATCGGCCGGTAGTAGACCTCGACCGGGCCGTCATCCGTTTCGCCGGCGACTCCGGTGACGGTATGCAGCTGACGGGCGATCGGTTCACCACATCGTCGGCTCTGTTCGGCAACGACCTTTCGACCCTCCCCGACTTCCCCGCCGAGATACGTGCCCCGGCCGGCACCCTGGCGGGTGTATCGGCCTTCCAGGTCCACATCTCCGACCACGACATCCTCACCCCGGGTGACCACCCGAACGTGCTGGTCGCCATGAACCCGGCGGCGCTTAAAGCCAACCTCGGGGACGTGACCCCAAACGGCACCATCATCGTCAACAGCGACAGCTTCGAGGAGCGTTCGCTGCAGAAGGCCGGCTACGCCGCCAATCCCCTCGAAGACGACAGCCTCAATGCCTACACCGTCTACCAGGTGCCGATGACTTCGCTGACCCTCGAAGCGGTCAAGCCGTCGGGCACCAAGCCCCGCGACGCCGAGCGGTCCAAGAACTTCTTCGCTCTAGGCGTCATCAGCTGGCTCTACGGGCGCCCCGAGGAGCCGACCCTCGAATGGATCGAGCAGCGTTTCGGGCGGACCCCGATGGTGGCCCAGGCCAACACCTTGGCGTTCAAGGCGGGATTCAACTTCGGCGAGACAGCCGAGTTGTTCCCGTCCACCTACGAGGTCAAGCCGGCCGCCCTCGATCCCGGGGTCTACACCAACATCTCGGGCAACACGGCTCTGGCGTGGGGACTGATCGCCGCCGGTCAGCTGGCCAAGCTGCCGATCTTCCTCGGCAGCTACCCGATCACCCCGGCGTCGGACATCCTCCACGAGCTCTCGAAGCACAAGAACTTCGGCGTGCGCACCGTTCAGGCCGAGGACGAGATCGCCGGTATCGGCGCCGCCATCGGGGCCGCCTACGCCGGATCTCTCGGGATCACCACCACCAGTGGCCCGGGCATCGACTTGAAGACCGAGGCCATCGGCCTGGCCGTGAGCCTCGAGCTGCCGCTGCTGATCGTGGACATCCAGCGGGGTGGACCATCGACGGGGCTGCCCACCAAGACCGAGCAGGCCGACCTGCTGCAGGCCATGTTCGGCCGTCACGGAGAGGCACCGGTGCCCATCATCGCCCCCTCCACCCCCGGTGACTGCTTTTACGCCGCCATCGAGGCGGCCCGCATCGCCCTCAAGTACCGCACCCCGGTGTTCCTGCTCTCCGACGGCTACCTGGCCAACGGGGCCGAGCCGTGGCCCGTTCCTGACGTGGACTCCCTTCCCGACATCAGCGTGGAGTTCGCCACCGAGGCCAACCACGTCGATGAGGAGGGCCACCCGGCGTTCTGGCCGTACCTGCGAGACCCCGAGACGCTGGCCCGCCCGTGGGCCATCCCCGGAACCCCCGGGCTGAGCCACCGCATCGGTGGCCTCGAGAAGGCCGACGGTTCGGGCACGGTGTCCTACGACGCCGCCAACCACGACCTCATGAGCCGCCTGCGGGTCGCCAAGATCGCCGGTATCGCCAAGGACATCCCCGACGCCGAGGTCGACGATCCCGACGCCGGGGGAGCGGGCGGCCACGCCGAGGTCCTGGTCGTCGGATGGGGGTCCACCTACGGGGCGATCGCCGCCGGCGTCCGCCGGATCCGGGCCCGGGGCCACAAGGTCGCCCACCTCCACCTGCGCCACCTGAATCCCTTCCCCACCAACCTCGGCGACGTGCTGAGGTCCTACCCCAAGGTCCTCGTCCCCGAGATGAACCTCGGTCAGCTGGTGAAGCTGATCCGAGCCGACTTCCTCGTGGATGCCAAGCCCCTGTCCAAGATGCGGGGCAAGCCGTTCCAGGCCGAGGAGATCGAGGCCGCCATCCTCGAGATGTTCACCGGTACCCCGAGCAGTAACTGAAAGAGAGCCAAGCCCACATGACCGACGTAGCTGTCCCGGTGACCACCAAGAAGGACTGGACCTCCGACCAGGAGATCCGCTGGTGCCCAGGTTGCGGGGACTACTCCATCCTGACCGCGGTGCAGATGTTGATGCCCGAGCTCGGTGCCCGCCGGGAGGACACCGTCTTCGTATCGGGTATCGGTTGCAGCTCCCGCTTCCCCTACTACATGAACACCTACGGGATGCACTCCATCCACGGCCGGGCGCCGGCGGTGGCTACGGGCATCGCCGTCAGCCGCCCCGACCTGCACGTGTGGGTGATCACCGGTGACGGCGACGCTCTGTCCATCGGGGGCAACCATCTGCTCCACGCCCTGCGCCGCAACGTCAACCTGACCATCATCTTGTTCAACAACCAGATCTACGGTCTGACCAAGGGCCAGTACTCGCCGACCTCCGAGACCGGCAAGGTCACCAAGTCGACCCCGTTCGGTTCGCTCGACCACCCTTACAATCCGGTGTCCCTGGCTCTGGGCGCCGAGGCGACCTTCGTGGCCCGGACCCATGACATGGAGCGCAAGCACATGATGGAGACGTTCCGGGCGGCCTACGAGCACCGGGGAGCGGCGCTGGTCGAGGTCTACCAGAACTGCAACGTCTTCAACGACGGCGCCTTCGAGCAGATCACGTCCAAGGACGCCCGGCCCAACATGCTCATCCCCCTCCTGCACGGCCAGCCCATCCGCTTCGGACCGGAGGGTGAGCACGGGGTGGTCATGGACGGCGGGTCGGCCCGCATCGTCGAGGTGGCCGACGTGGGCGAGGACGCCCTCCACGTACACGATGCCCACAACCCCGATCCGAGCGTCGCCTTCGCGCTGTCCCGTCTGTCGTCGGGCCCCACCAGCCCCACACCGATCGGCGTGTTCCGCGCCGTGGAGCGGCCCGACTACGGGGCCCTCGTGAACAGCCAGATAGTCGCCGCGGCCGAGGCCAAGGGACCCGGCGATCTGGCCGCCCTGCTCCACTCCGGCTCGACCTGGACCGTGAGCTAGACAGGACCCCTGACGCGCCGAGAGCCGCCTGCAGCGGAAACAGGCGGCTCTCGGACTGGAAGGACCGGCGGAGGAGGTGCCAGGCCCGTCGTTTGACCCCCAATCTGGCCGCCGGACCCTAACGAACCCTGAGCCTTTCCTGAGAGTTCCCGCAGAATAGCGACCCCTCAGCCGAGCAGTTCCCGGATCACCGCGCCGGTTCGCGGCTTGGGCCAGAAGAAGGTCGTTTTGGGCGGCATGCGGACCCCGCCGTGGCTGATTGCAGCGATCTGCTCCACGGTGGCGGGGCGCAGCAGGACCGACGCCGAGGCGTGGCCCGAGGCCACCGCCGCCGCGCAATGGTCCCAGCCGTGCTGGTACAGCAACTGGTGGGGGGGCAGGCCGGCGAGGGCCACGTCGAGGCGACTGGAGTCGAGGTCATGGGTCGCCGCTTCGGAGGTGCCCGCCAGAGGGCGGGCCAGGTAGGCCTGTGCCGGGGTCAGCACGGCCAGGGCCTCGGCTTCGTCCATGCGCTCCAGGATGGTGTGGTCGACCGGTCCGGTGGGGGTGATGTCGAACCACTCGCCGAGCGCCTCGGTCAGGTCGAACCCCTCGGGTAGGCCGACCAGCAGCCGGTGGATGGCCTGCACCGTGAGTTGGTCCTCGGTCAACTCGACGACCAGGGCCATGACCCAGTCGTCGTCGGGTGCCTCCAGGCCGGCGGCGCTCCGCTCGGCCTGGTAGTTCAGGGCGGTCTCGAACCGGTGGTGGCCGTCGGCGATCAGCACCGGGGCCGACTCGACGGCGGCGCTGATAGCCGCCAGCTGGCCGGGGTCGGAGATGGGCCACGCCTCGTGGACGATCCCGTCGTCGTCGGTGACCCGCTCCACGGGATGGTCGGGCGCCTTGATGTGGGCCGACAGCCCGGTGCCGGGGGACAGGCCCCAGATCGGCGACAGGTTGGCCCGGGTGGCCCGCAGCAGCTCGAGCCGATCGGTCTTGGCCTTCGGCGTGGTCTCCTCGTGGGGGAGTATGCCCTGCCCCGGCGGTTCGAGCCCGAGCGCTCCGATGACCCCGAGGGTGCGGGACGGCCGCCCGGCGGGATCGGTGAAGGTCATGCGGTATCCGTAGAAGCACGGCTGGGGGTCGCGATGCAGCACCCCTCCGTCCCGCCACGAGTCGAGCAGCTCCCGGGCCCGCTGGTAGCGATCCCCGGACCCGTCGTCGTGGGGTAGCTCGAGGCGCACCACGTTGGAGGGGCTACGAGCTTCGAGGGCCACCCGATCGCTGTCGGAAATGACATCGTACGGGGGGCAGACCACATCATCCAGGGAGCGGATGTGCGACGGCGAGTAGCGGAGGCCGGGGAAAGGTTGGAAGCGGGGCACGGCCTCATTGCGTAGCAGATCCCGGTCCGGGTGGCCGCTAGGGTCGGCGCGATGCTCTGGGTCCTCGATCTCGACGGGGTGGTCTGGTTGGCCGGGCAGGCCATCCCCGGCGCGGCTGATGCCATCACCCGGCTGCGGGCCGGGAACCACCGGGTGGTCTTCGTCACCAACAACTCGACCCCCACCGTGGCCGACTACGTGGCCCGGCTGGCCCGGGCCGGCATCGGGGTGGAGGCCGAGGAGTTGGCCACCTCGGCCCAGGCCGCGGCGACCCTCGTGGCGGAGGGGGAGCGGGTGGCCTTCGTCGGGGGCCCGGGCATCAGGGAGGCCCTCGAGGCCCGCCGCGCCGAGGTGGTCCCCATGACCGACCAGCCGGACACGGTCGTGGTGGGTCGCAGTCTCGAGCTGGATTTCGGGCTGTTGTCCGAAGCGGCGGGGGCCATCCGAAACGGGGCCCGGTTCGTCGCCACCAACACCGATGCCACGTTCCCCACCCCCAAGGGTCCCGAGCCCGGCGCCGGCGCGCTCGTCGCCTACCTGCAAGTGGGATCGGGACGTAGTCCGGCGGTGGCCGGCAAGCCGGAGGCGGCCATGGCCGACCTCGTCCGCCAACGCTACGGGCCGCCGGACATGGTGGTCGGGGACCGGGCCGAGACCGACGGAGCCTTCGCCAGCCGGATCGGGGCGCCGTTCGCCCTGGTGTTGAGCGGGGTGACCAGCCGCCGGGATCTGCCGGTGGTACCCGAGCCGGCGGTCACCGCCGATGACCTGGCCGGTGCCGTCGGAGTCGTGCTCGATCAGCCCACCGGGGGCTGAACGGCGTTATCCTCTGAGCATGGCTCGCGATGAGAGGCTGCGGAAGGTCCAGGACGCCGGTGCCGATTTGATCGAGGCGGCCCGGGCCAAGGCCGAGGAGTTCCTGCGGGAGCTTTCCCGGGCCGGGGAGGGCACCCAGGGTAAAGCCCAGGATGCCCTGGAGGACCTGGTCGAGAGCGGGCGCAAGGGCACCGAGCAACTGGCCGGGGCCATCCGCCGGGAGATCCAGAACCAGCTGGCCGCCCTCGGCCTGGCCACCAAAGCCGACCTGGCTGCCTTGGAGCAGCGGCTGACCGGCCACCCGGCGTCCTCGTCGAGCGGGGCCCCGGCCGCTCCTGGCCCGACTGGGGCGGCGTCGCCCGGCCCTGCGCCGGCCAAGAAGGCTCCTGGCAAGAAGGCTCCGGGCGAGAGGGCGGCAGCCCAGAAGGCGGCGGCCCAGAAGGCGCCAGCCCGGAAGACGGAGAGCGAGAAGGCTCCAGCCGAGCAGGCAGGGAGCGGCAGAGCTGCGGCCAAGAAGGCCCCCGCCAAGAAGGCCCCCGCCAAGAAGGCGGCAGCCCAGAAGGCGGCGGCCACACGGCCCACCGGGGCGTCGCCCTCGCCGGGCGCCACACCCCCCGAGAAGACCGCGGGCTAGCCCGCTGGCTGGCCGTCGGCGCCTCGACGCCGAGCTGGTCCGGCGTGGGATGGCCGACAGCAGGACTTCCGCCCAGCGCCTGGTGGACCAAGGAAGGGTGCTCGTAGCCGGCTCGCCCGCGGTCAAGGCCGCCCGGTTGGTCGCCCCCGAGGAGCCCATAACGCTGACCGGGCCGCCGCCACGCTACGTCGGCCGGGGCGCCGAGAAGCTCGAAGCGGCCCTGGCCGGCTTCGGTATCGACCCGACCGACCGGGTCGCGCTCGACGCCGGGGCGTCCACGGGCGGCTTCACCGACTGCCTCCTGCAGCACGGCGCGACCCGGGTGGTGGCCGTCGACGTGGGGCGGGGCCAGCTCCACGAACGACTCCGGCGGGATCCCCGCGTCGAGGTGAGGGAGCGCACCGACATACGAGCCCTGGCCACCAGCGACGGGCAACTCGGCGACGACCGCCGGTTCAGCCTCGTCGTCGCCGACCTCTCGTTCATCTCGCTGCGTTCGGTCGCGGCGGCCCTTTTGGCCCTGGCCGAGCCGGACGCCGACCTGGTGGTCCTGGTGAAACCCCAGTTCGAGGCCGGCCGGGCCGAGGTGTCCCGGGGCCGGGGCGTGATCCGCGACCCCGAGGTGTGGAGGTCGGCGCTGACCGGGGCGATTAACGCCATGGAGACCGCCGGAGCGGCCAATATGGGAACCATGGTCTCGCCGCTGCGAGGTGCCGACGGCAACGTCGAGTTCCTTACTTGGTTCCGCGCCGTCGGCGCCCGGACCACCCCCCGACCGGATGAAGCGGTCGCCGCCGACGCCGACACCGCCGTGCAGGTCGCCCAGGCCGCCCAAACCGGCGGGACCGGGGCAGGCCCGACCGGGGCAGGCCCGACCGGAGCAGGCCCGACCGGAGCAGGCCGGACCGGAGCAGGCGGGGGCGACGGGATAGAGGCTCGCGGGACCGGCGGGGCCGGCGACTGATGGCCATCATCGGGTTCGTGGTCAACGGTCGGCGCGAAGGCGCCGAAACCCTGGCCAAGGAAACGGGGGAGTGGCTGAGGGAGGTGGGTCACAGCTTCGAGATCCACCCCACCGGGGCCGACCCGGACTGCCTGGACGAGCCGACCGGGTGGGACCTGGCCGTGAGCCTCGGAGGCGATGGCACCATGCTGCGCACCGTCGACCTGGTCTGCGGTGAGCACCTGCCCGTGCTCGGCGTCAATCTCGGCCACCTGGGCTACCTGACGGTGGCAGAACCCCCGGGCCTGCGCTCGGCCCTGTCGCGGTTCCTGTCGGGCGACTACCAGGTCGAGTCCCGCATGACCCTGGAGGTGAGCTTCACCTCGCCCCACGGCGACCCTCCGGCGCCCACCCAGAACGCCCTCAACGACGTGGTGCTGCAGCGCACCCAGGTGGGCCACACCATGCACACCGAGGTGAGGGTGAACGGCGCCCCCTTCCTCACCTTCGCCTCCGACTCCCTGATCCTGTCGACCCCGACCGGATCTACGGCCTACAACCTCTCAGCTCGGGGGCCGATCGTTTCGCCCCGGGCCCGGGTCCAGATCCTCACCCCGGTCGCCCCCCACATGCTCTTCGACCGCTCGCTGGTGCTCGACGCCGACGAGGTGGTGACCGTGATCGCCGCCGGCGACCAGCCCGTCAAC